>JALSJY010000001.1 GCA_026989045.1 Hyphomicrobiales bacterium
AATTGTATCCTTACAAGGGGCTGAGATTAAAATAGAAGTTAATTTGGTGGGGCGTGGCACAATAACAGCACCTGTAAAAATGGCTTTATGCGATAAAGCTCAAGATGAGTTTGAAGCTTTTGTTGAAATGCTTGTTGTGCCTCTTGAGCAGTTATATGGCGGCAAAATATGTGCAGCATTGGATCGTCAGCATCCAAGAGATTTATTTGATATTAAATACCTGTTAGAAAATGAAGGGTTTTCTGATACGGTTCGGCATGGTTTTATATTTTGTTTATTGGCAAGCGATAGACCTATTCATGAAATAATTACTCCTAATTTTCAAGATCACCGTCAAGCTATGGAAAATCAGTTTATGGGTATGAGTGAGGAAGAATTCTTATATGAAGAATTTGAAGCAACAAGAGAAAAATTGGTCAAAGTGATTCATGAAAGCCTTACAGATAAAGACAAAGAATTTTTACTTAGCGTGAAAAACGTAACACCTGATTGGAGCATTTATGATTTTGAGAAATTTCCTGCTGTTCAATGGAAACTTCAAAACTTGCAAAAACTAAAAATAAATAATTCAACAAAACACGAACAACAATATGAAGCATTGAAAAATAGCTTGCAAAGTTTTACCTAAATCCTGCCATCAGTTTTAATGATACCTTTTAACAAGTGAAGCAAATGATTTTGCGGCGTTTACAATTAGAATAATAAGAATCAAAACGCTAGTTTCTTAAAAAATATCCCTATCGACATAAGTTTTGTTTTTTTACACATGAAAAGCAATATCCAATGAAATTATTTTCACTTTGTATTGCGTAATACTCAAATAGCCTTCAATAATATTGAGTTAGCTTGAATTGTAATAATTCAATTATATCAATATGTTAGCGAATATTTTTACTTGACTTTTACCAATCTTCTTGCCCCTTCTAAGGGCAGCGCAGGAAATACTTCCTGTGCAAAGGAGAGGTTAAAATGAGCCCAACAAAATTCTTAATTGGTCAAATCTTTGTTGTTTTCGCAGTTGTGATTGCGACAACTTGGGCTGCTACTCAATGGGCAGCGCACATGCTTGGCTATCAAGAAGGACTAGGATCGAAATTACTCGCTTTTGGTAATATATCAATCTATCCCCCTCATCGGCTGTATCAATGGTGGTATGCTTATGATGCTTATGCACCAGAGGTTTTCGCTAAGGCGGGTATGCTGGCAGCTGGTGGAGGTTTTTTTGGGATTATTATCGCTGTCATTGGTTCATTGTGGCGCGCGCGTCAGGATAAAGAAGTTACAACTTATGGATCATCTCGCTGGGCGCAATCACAAGAAATCAAAGACAGCGGCCTTTTTAACTCTGATGGGGTTTTTCTAGGACGCTATCAAGATAATTATCTTCGCCATAATGGCCCAGAACATATTTTAGCTTTTGCCCCAACTCGATCTGGCAAAGGTGTTGGGCTTGTTATTCCAACTTTATTAAGCTGGACAGGTAGCGCAATCATTCACGATATTAAAGGCGAGAACTGGCAATTAACTGCTGGCTGGCGAGCAAAATTCTCACACTGTTTGTTATTTAATCCAACTGATTTAGCTAGTGCAAAATTCAATCCTTTATTGGAAGTTAGACGCGGCGATAATGAAGTTCGTGATGTTCAAAATATTGCAGATATTCTCGTTGATCCTGAAGGCTCACTCGAGAAAAGAAATCATTGGGAGAAAACCAGTCATTCACTATTGGTTGGGGCAATAATCCATATTCTTTATGCAGAAAAAGAAAAAACGCTTGCTAGAGTTGCAACATTTTTAAGCGATCCCAACCAACCATTTGAGCGCACCCTAAAACAAATGCTCACCACAAATCATCTAGGCAATGATGATATTCATCATGTTCACCCAGTTGTTGCATCGGCTGCACGAGAGCTTTTGAATAAGAGCGAAAATGAGCGATCAGGTGTTTTATCAACCGCCATGTCATTTCTTGGGCTTTATAAAGACCCAACAGTTGCAAAAGTTACATCAGCTTCTGATTGGCGCATTGCCGATCTTATGAGCGCAAAAAATCCAGTATCGCTTTATTTAGTAGTGCCACCTTCTGATATTTCAAGAACCAAGCCGCTTATTCGACTTTTGCTAAACCAGATAGGTCGCCGCCTAACTGAAAAACTAGAGGGAGAAAAAGATAATTCTCATAAGCATAAACTTTTAATGATGCTTGATGAATTCCCAGCTCTTGGACGGCTTGATTTTTTTGAAAGCTCATTAGCTTTTATGGCAGGCTATGGTATTAAAGCCTATCTTATTGCGCAATCGCTAAATCAAATCGATAAAGCATATTTAGAGCATAATTCAATTCTTGATAATTGCCATGTTCGTATTATCTTTGCAACAAATGACGAGCGCACTGCAAAGCGTGTTTCTGATGGTCTTGGAACAGCAACCGAATTGCGCTCACAAAAAAACTATGCAGGTCATAGATTAGCGCCATGGCTTTCACACGTAATGGTTTCACGTCAAGAAACTATGCGCCAATTACTAACCCCTGGCGAAGTAATGCAACTTCCAGCTGATGAAGAAATCATCATGCTTTCAGGGCAAGCGCCAATCAAAGCTAAAAAACTTAGATATTATGAAGATCAAAATTTTGCAGGTCGGGTTCTCCCTTGCCCTAGCCTGCAAGAGGGCGACTCTTATCAGGATCGCCCACACCCCAGATCAAATGATTGGTTAGATAAAGCCTGCCATGAAGATTTGCACTTAGTTGATGAAGATAAATCCTTGCAAGAAACTTTTGAAGATGATGGCGGATTAAAACGTCACCCCACTATTGAAGAGGGAATTATCCATCAAAAGCCAGAGCAAGAAGTTGATGTTTTGAGTTTGCTTGATGATGACACAGATAATCAAATTGCCAGTCGTGGCGCTGATCCCTTGAAGCAACTTACACCCATTCAACGCGCTCATAATATGACACGCAGCACAGATAATGAATTAAAGATTTAAGAGAGATAAAATGAGCAGAACAAGAATACATATTTATCTTGGCAATGATCGAAACAGGATAAAAAAAGCAGCAAAACTTCGTGGGGTTTCAATATCACAACTCACCCAAGCAGCACTAATAGCTTTTCTTGATGCTGATAAAGATAAACGTGAAGCATTAGTGTTACGACGTTTTGATAAGCTATCTCGCCAAATGAGCAAGTTAGAGCGTGATTTAAGCGTGATTAGCGAAACACTTGCATTGTTTATTCAATATCAATTGGCAATCGCCCCACCAATTCCCCTTAGCAATCAAGCAGCGGCAAAAGCACAAGCACGAGAGAGATTTACGCATTTTATAGGGCGTGTTGCTCAGCGCATGGCTAAGGGCAAAAGTCTAATTGCTGATGTAGTTGATGAAATATCACCAAATGAAACTGACTTTTTCAAAATAGATTTGGAAGATGAATTGGAGGCGAAAAATGGTAAATAATCAAGCCTCATTAAGCCGCCAACGAGCTATGCTAATAACCGCTATGGGGCCAATTATTGGTGCGGCACTAAACGATAAATCCGTGATTGAAATTATGGCAAATCCTGATGGCTCATTATGGCTTGATAAACACGGTCAGGGTCGTATTAGGGCTGGGGATTTATTACCCGCAGATGCCGAACGCATCATTCGCCTTATTGCAAGTCATATTCGCATTGAGTGCAATGATAATTCGCCAATAGTTTCAGCAGAACTGCCACAAACAGGTGAGCGCTTTGAAGGAATATTGCCTCCAATTGTATCTAGTGCGTGCTTTGCAATTAGAAAACCAGCGGGGGTTATTTACACACTTGCGGATTATGTTGAAGCAGGAATTATGAGCGCAATTCAAGCAAAATATTTAAGTTTTGCAATAGCTGAAAAGAAAAATATTATTGTTGCAGGTGGCACTTCAAGCGGCAAAACCACTTTAACAAATGCACTATTAAACGAGCTTATTGAGCTTGATGAACGAGTTGTCATTATCGAAGACACTCGTGAGCTTCATTGTCCTGTTCCAGATTTAGTATCTCTTAGGACAAAGCCAAATGTAGCGGCTATGTCTGATCTTGTTCGCTCAACAATGCGCCTTAGGCCAGATCGAATTATTGTAGGTGAAGTGCGTGGCTCTGAAGCATTAGATATGCTCAAAGCATGGAATACTGGCCACCCAGGGGGCGTTGCAACCTTGCACGCCAATGGTACGCTTGGCGCTCTTTATCGGCTTGAGCAACTAATACAAGAGGCCGTTATCACAGTTCCACGCCGCCTTATCGCTAACACCATAGATATTTTAGTTTTTATCAAAGGGCGAGGCAATGCTCGGCGGATTGACTGCATTCAAGAAGTCAAAGGTCTTGCAAGCAACAAAGACTATCAACTTTGCGCTCCAAAAGAATTATCTCCCAAACCAAATTCACCCCTATCAAACATGAAAAGGAATATAATAGATGAGAAAAATCACGCCAACGATGATGAATAGGTCATCATTTCAAATAGTAACAGCTTTGACAATAATAACCTTCAGTTCTGTTAGCGCATATGGTGCTGGATCGGGATTACCATGGGAAGCACCATTACAATCTATTCTTGAATCTATTACCGGCCCTGTCGCAAGGATAATTGCCGTAATGGTTATCACATTAACTGGTCTAACGCTGGCTTTTGGTGAAACCAGTGGTGGAATGCGCCGTTTAATTCAAATTGTTTTTGGTCTTTCAATAGCATTTGCAGCTGCAAGCTTCTTCCTTAGCTTCTTTAGTTTTGCAGGCGGAGCAGTGGTATCAAGTGGAGCAATGGTATCAAGCGGAGCGATAGTATAATGAATGGCTATATTATTCCCCTTCACCGATCACTAACCGAAGCCATTATGCTTGGTGGCGCACCACGCAATGTTGCAATATTTATTGGCACTCTTAGCGCCGCAATTGGTCTTGGTTTGCAGCTCTGGCTTGCAGGTCTAATTGTTTGGCTTTTAGGACATTCAATTGCTGTGTTTAGTGCAAAAAAAGACCCTCAATTCATGGACGTTTTAATGCGTCATATCAAACATAGATCATTTTTGGGGGTATGAAATATGTTCAATCTTGGTGAATATAAAAACCGCTCAAGTAAACTTGCTGATTATCTTCCTTGGGCATCAATTGTTGCCCCTGGCATTATTCTAAATAAAGACGGCTCATTTCAAAGAAGTGCGCTTTATAGAGGCCCAGATTTAGAAAGCGCTACGCAATCTGAACTAATTGCCACTAGTGCGCGTATCAATGACGCATTAAAACGCTTTGGATCTGGTTGGGCATTAAGTTTTGAAGCAGATCGCCATGAGATTGCTAATTACCCAAATTCAAACTTCCCTGATCCAGCTTCATGGTTATTAGACGAAGAAAGACGTAATGATTTTGAAGAAGAAAAAACTCATTTTGATACATCATTTTATCTCACGCTTTGTTATTTACCACCAAAGGATCACACAAGCAGAGCCGAGAGGTTTTTGCTTGAAACACCAGATGATAAACGCTCATTAAATGCACAAGATCATCTAAATTCTTTCATCACTCAAACGGATAGAGCATTTGATTTATTCGCCTCTGTTTTACCAGAATTTGAACCGCTAGATGATGCACAGGTTTTAACATATTTACATAAAACTATTTCAACTAAGCGCCATAATATTTGTGTGCCAAAAACCCCCATTTATCTTGATGCCATTCTTGCTGATTGCCCTCTTAGTGGTGGTTTAGAGCCAATGTTGGGTGATGCACATTTACGCATTTTAACAATTTTATCTTTTCCAAATTCAACAAGTCCTGGAATTCTTGATGAGCTTAATAAGTTGGGAATATCTTATCGTTGGCACACCCGTTTCATTGCAATGGATAAATCACAAGCAACAAAACAGCTTAGTAAATATCGCCGCCAATGGTTTGCCAAACGTAAAAGCGTTATCGCACTTCTTAAAGAAGTAGTGACTAATGAGCAAAGCGCTTTAGTTGATAGTGATGCTGATAATAAAGCGCTTGATGCAGATGAAGCTTTACAAGAATTAGGGGGCGATCATGTTGCCTTTGGCTATTTCACAACAAGTATTGTTTTATTGGATAAAGACGCTGCAATTGTTGGTGAAAAACTACGCACTATTGAAAGAGTTATTAGTAGTGCTGGTTTTGCAACTATCAATGAAAATGTTAATGCCATTGATGCTTGGCTTGGCACTTTGCCTGGTCATCTTTATGCCAATGTTCGCCAGCCAATTATCTCCACCCTAAATTTAGCGCATATGATGCCGCTCTCTTCTGTTTGGGCAGGACCAAAACGCAATGTGCATTTAGATGCACCCCCCTTGTTAATGACCAAGACAAGTGGGGCTACGCCTTTCCGCCTATCCCTTCATCAAGGAGATGTTGGTCACACCATTATTGTTGGGCCAACAGGTGCTGGTAAGTCGGTAATATTATCACTAATCGCAATGCAATTTCGCCGCTATAAAGATTCGCAAATCTATATTTTTGATAAAGGCGGCTCGGCTCGCACTGCAACACTTATTATGGGTGGCACTTGGTTTGATTTAGGCACAGATAATGTTTGTGCTTTCCAACCCCTAGCCAAAATTGATAATAAGAATGAAAGATCATGGGCGCATGAATGGGTTTGTGCATTGATTTCGCATGAACAAATCTCTTTAACCCCAGATATAAAAGACGCTGTTTGGTCTTCTCTTTGCTCTTTAGCACAAGCGCCAATAAAAGAGCGCACTTTAACTGGCTTAGTTGCACTCCTACAAAGCAATGAATTACGCCAAGCATTGCAACCTTACACGCTAAACGGACCTCATGGTCGATTGCTTGATGGTGATGAAGACAGGCTTAATCTTAGTAATGTTCAATGTTTTGAAATGGAAGAACTCATGCACACAAAAAGTGCAACTCTTCCAACTCTAACTTATCTTTTTCATAGGCTTGAAATGCGCTTTGATGGCAGACCAAGCCTGCTTATTCTTGATGAAGCATGGGTGTTTTTAGATGATCCTGAATTTTCTACTCGTATTCGTGAATGGCTTAAAACACTTAGAAAACGTAATGTTTCAGTTATTTTTGCAACACAATCTCTTTCTGACATTGCAAACTCAACCATTGCCCCAGCGATTATTGAAAGCTGTCCAAGCAGGATATTTTTACCAAATGAGCGAGCAAGTGAGCCACA
>JALSJY010000002.1 GCA_026989045.1 Hyphomicrobiales bacterium
AAATGTGGTAAAAGCCGTTGTTAGAATTGAAAAGCGGTATTATAATAATCAAAGCTTTGCTTTTTATCAGCTTTAAGTATAATTAAACGCGATTTCTTTAATTGGTAAGTTCAGCATGATCAAAAATATTCTTATTCTTAACGGGCCTAATCTAAATATGCTTGGAAGCCGAGAGAATGACATTTACGGCAGCGATAGCCTTGCTGACATTGAGCAAATGTGTAAGAAAAAGTCAGGAAAAAACGGCCAAGCCATTGATTTTAGGCAATCAAATAGCGAGGGTGAGCTAGTTAATTGGATACAAGATGCACTTGGTAAATTTGATGCGATAATCATCAATCCAGCTGCTTATACTCATACTTCAATTGCCATTCATGATGCGCTAAAAGCTGTGCAGCTACCTGTTATTGAAGTGCACTTATCAAATATTTATAAGCGAGAATCTTTTCGCCATAGTTCTTATATATCTATGATTGCCTTGGGTCAGATATGTGGGCTGGGGAAAACTGGCTATAAACTAGCCTTAGACGCATTGGCAGAACTCAATAAGTAGATTATATATAAAGAAAAATACTAGCTTTGCTCCAAAAAAACACAAATAGTTAGAAGTAAAAACATGACAAAAACAACTAGTGCAGGTAAAAAATCAAACAATTCAGATAAAGAATTAATTCGCGCAATTGCTGAAATGGTGAATGAGCAAAATCTTGCTGAAATAGAAATTGAACGTGATGAGTTTCGCATTCGTGTAACTCGCTCTTTTGCTTCAAACGAGGTAATGCATGTTGCTGCCCCTGCCCCAGCAGCCCCAGCTGCTGCAGCGCCACCAGCACCTGCGATAGCGCCTCCTGTATTATCTGTTGAGCCAGTTGCGAGTGATGACCTTAGCTCTAATCCGAATGCTTTGCTTTCCCCCATGGTTGGCACTGCTTATTTAGCGCCTGAACCAGGGGCTACAGATTTTATAAAAGTTGGCATGAGTGTAAATGAGGGGCAGACAGTTTTAATTGTTGAGGCAATGAAAACAATGAACCAGATACCTGCGCATAAATCTGGCACTGTTACCAAAATTATTGTTGAAGATTCTCAACCAATTGAATTTGGTGAGCCTCTTGTGGTCATTGAATAGTTAAGGAGAGTAAAATGTTCTCCAAAGTTTTGATAGCAAATCGTGGTGAAATAGCACTTAGAATTTTACGGGCCTGTAAAGAAATGGGCATTCAAACTGTTGCTGTTCACTCCACAGCAGATGCAAATGCAATGCACGTTAAGTTGGCAGATGAAACTGTTTGTATTGGCCCCAACCCTGCCTCTGAATCTTATTTAAATATCCCATCAATTCTTGCAGCATGTGAAATCACTGGCGCAGATGCGGTTCACCCTGGATATGGATTTTTATCTGAAAACTCAAGATTTGCACAGATTCTTGAAGAGCATAAAATCACCTTCATTGGTCCAGCCTCCTCTCATATTGAAATTATGGGTGATAAAATTGAAGCAAAAAAGACTGCCCTTAAACTTGGTATTCCTTGCGTTCCTGGCTCTGAGGGTGAAGTAACATCAGTAAAACAAGCACAGGAAATTGGGCAAGAATTTGGTTATCCTGTTATTGTAAAGGCCGCATCTGGCGGCGGCGGGCGCGGCATGAAAGTTGCCAATAATGATGCCGAAATGGAAATTGCCTATTCAACTGCTCGTTCTGAAGCAAAAGCTGCTTTTGGCGATGACACAATTTATATTGAAAAATATTTAGGCAAACCCCGCCATATTGAAGTTCAAGTCATTGGTGATGGCAAGGGTAATGGTATTCACTTAGGAACACGTGACTGCTCACTCCAACGCCGCCACCAAAAAGTTTGGGAAGAAGCGCTAGCCCCAAGTCTTAGCATGGATAAGAATAATGATATTGGTGAAATTTGCGCTAAAGCTGTTCGAGAGCTTAAATATTCTGGTGCTGGTACGTTTGAGTTTTTATATGAGGATGATGAATTTTATTTCATTGAAATGAATACTCGTCTTCAAGTTGAGCACCCAATTTCAGAACGTATAACAAATTTTGATATTGTTTATGAGCAGTTGCGTGTTGCATCTGGAGAAAGTTTAAGCATTACTCAAGATGAAGTGTCATTTTGGGGTCATGCTATTGAGGTAAGAATTAACGCAGAAGATCCGCTGACATTTGCTCCGTCACCAGGAACAATCACTGGCTATCACCCTGCGGGCGGTGTAGGAGTTCGTGTTGATAGCGCAATCTATCAGGGTTATAAAATCCCTCCCTATTATGACAGCTTGATAGGGAAATTGATTGTGCATGGCCGTGATCGTGATGAATGTTTGCAAAGATTACGCCGCTCTTTAAATGAGTTTGTTATTGATGGGGTGAAAACTACTCTACCGCTTTTTCAAAGGCTGATAGAAGAGCCGGATGTTCTCTCAGGTAATTATGATATTCACTGGCTAGAAAAATACCTAAAAAAACTTAATGAATAATGATTTTATCATTTGAATTTAGACAGCACTAAACAATGGATATAATGACATATTAATTAAGGTTGAACTTACCCCTGATCTAATAATCCGCGCTTATATGCTAGGCATTTTCCCTATGGCAGAAAATGAGCATAGCGATGATGTGTTTTGGGTGTCACCTGAAAAGCGCGGTATAATTCCACTTGATAAATTCTATATTTCAAAATCACTAAAAAAAGCGCTAAAAAAAAACACCTATCAAATTAAAATAGATAATGACTTTGATGCAATTATCCATGCTTGCGCACATTTTGGTACTGAGCGTGAGGATACTTGGATAAATGCAAATATAAAAAAAGCTTATCGTGAGCTTTTTGATATGAAAGTCTGCCATACAGTTGAGGTTTGGGATAATGATAATCTCGTTGGAGGCCTATATGGGCTTGCTATTGGCGGTGCTTTTTTTGGGGAAAGCATGTTTCATACCGTTAATAATGGTTCAAAAATTGCACTTTATCACTTGGTCAAGCTATTAAAAAGTGCAGGCTACACCCTACTTGATACACAATTTTTAACCCCTCACCTAGCTAGTTTAGGTGGCATTGAAATAGATAAAAAAGAATATATAGAAAAACTAAATCATGCTTTAGAAATTGATGCGAATTTTCACCTCTCTTCAGGTGGTGGCACATCACTTGATTGTTTGCAATCATCTAGCCAAACATCATAAATTGCATGATCTATTGCATTTAACGATGGGCTATCGGCAAACATCCAACCAGAAAAAATTCTAGTTGCCTCCCCCTTAAGGCTTATCTGATCAACCTCAAGGAACACAATAGTTTGCTGTTTTTGTGTGGCAGGCTTAGTATAGCAAGCCCTTGGAGTTATTTGTAATGCGCCAAACTGCACAGTTTCATTCATGTAAACATCGAATTTAATCAAACGGCCAGTAATTTTATCAAGCCCAGCTAAAGCAGTCACAGGATTGCTGATTGTTTCAGCCAAAGCTAAGCTTGGCATTAGCAATATTAAAAATATATATAAAAATATTTGTCTAAAAAATTTCATATAATCAATATCAATTATTTAGGCGACCAAGCATCATAATCAGCACTTACTTTTGCCCGTTTGCCAGACTTTAACAAGCTTCCTTGAGGGCGATAAGCGTTTGCCGTGCCGCTCATGTTTGGCTGATGGGGCTTTTGCCATGAATATGGTTTATAATTGTCTTTTGTGGGTGCTCTATCAACTCGATTATGTATCCAGCCATGCCAACCAGGGGCAATTGCAGAGGCTTCTGCTGGTCCATTATAAATAACCCAGCGTTGTTTATCATTCTTTTTGTGGTGGTAATAATCATTACCCAACTCATCAGTGCCAACAAATTCACCTTTAAACATAGTGCGAACACGTATTCCAAAAGTTTGCTTATGCCACCAGATAAAAATTTCTGCAAAAAACTGTTTCATAGCATTTTCCATATATATTCAAATCATTTCACTAATCCGTTTAACATAGTGTTGAAGCTTCGCATAGTGACATTTTTATATTGGAAAATATTTTTGTGAGAAATGATATTTAAAAATTCACCTCTAGAATTTTATCAATGTCTTTTTGAATGGACATCATTTCAGCAAACTGGCTGGCTTGGAATTTTCTAGCCGAATCTAATTGTGTTTTACGCTCTTCTTCAACTGCAATACGTTTTGTTACCCCCTCAATCACATAAGAATCACCAACTAGCTTTAATGTGCGATGCCCACCAAGTACCCAATTTATTCTCTCATAAAGTATTTGCGGGGCTAAAGGCTTAGAAACTATGGCATGTGCGCCCAATTTCATAGCAGTTTCAACCCAACTCTTTTTTGCTTCACTAAGCATCACAATGATGGGTACAAGACATATCGGATACATTTTTTTATTACGAAACAATTTTAAAAAGCTCTTACCATCAAATGGTTGAACCTCCCAATCCATCAATACCACATCAGGTGGCTCTAATAACATTGAGTTGGCAGCTTTCTCACTATTAGAAAAAACTCTAACCTGCCTAATATCATAAGCTAAAAGCATAGTGCGCAATAAACGCTGCATCTCATTATTGGGTTCAATAATAAGAACGGAGATTGGTTCTGATTCGGCATTTATACTCGTCATACGATAAATCACTTTTACTCAAAAAAACGCAACTAGGGTAAAAATAATATGCTTGACAAATATTTTATGATAGATAGCACGCGCACCATTGGGATTCGCACTATAGGCAAGAGATAAAAGCCTAAGCAATTCAATAGAGATGTAATGCTAAAGAATCTAATATATACGTTGTGTTAGCCTATTTAATGCCACCATTTTTGTAAGTTTAATATGCTATTGCATGGAATAGTTTTTTTAAATTTTACCAAATACTCAAATAAATTTTTTCCCCACTGTTCACAGTTTGTAAACCTTTTTACACCAGATTTAGTTACATAGGACGCAAAAAACACAAGAGGTGGTATTTTTTATTAAATTTACAGTTGACGAAAATTCACAAATCAGACATTCATATTTCTGTAACAAAGCATTTTCGTTGCTCCTTACATTTATTAAAACAGCTAAAATCCTGTTTATTTGGATTTAGATATATTTTACCCCTTATTTAACGGGTGAAGGCTTGTTTGTTGTGCTGAGGTAAACTGAAATGCCAATAGAATTTAAGTAATTTTTCTTATCGGGAAAGTCCTGATTAGATTTAATTTTGATAGTGATGAATAGGCAGAATATCGACTTTACAAAATAATTTAATCAGCTCGAGAAGTTAAAAATATAAAAGAATAACATTAAATATAATAAGGCCATATTTTTGGTTTATGGGTGTTTCACCCGTCATTTTGGGGAATATAATAAATATGCAAATAGAACGTCACTTTACTAAAACAGATCAATCAGCCTATGAGGGCATTGAATTTCGTAAAACTAAAAGCGAGATTAAAAATCCTGATGGATCTATCATATTTAAGCTTGAAAATATTTCTGTGCCAAAAAATTGGTCGCAGGTTGCAGCAGATATTATTGCGCAAAAATATTTTCGAAAAGCTGGCGTTGCCAAAATCCTTAAAAAGGTTGAAGAGAATAATATTCCCTCTTGGCTTTGGCGCTCTGTTCCTGATGAGGATGCGCTTGCAAAACTACCCGAAAATGAACGCTATGGTTCTGAAGTTGATGCAAAACAAGTATTTAACCGACTAGCAGGCACTTGGACATATTGGGGTTATAAGGGTGGCTATTTTACTAGCGAGAAAGATGCCAAAGCATTTTATGACGAATTGCGTTTTATGTTTGCAACTCAAAGAGTGGCACCAAACTCTCCGCAATGGTTTAACACGGGTCTTCATTGGGCTTATGGCATTGATGGGCCAGGTCAGGGGCATTTTTATGTTGATCCATTCACCCATAAGTTAGTAAAATCAAAATCATCTTATGAGCACCCACAGCCGCACGCCTGTTTCATTCAATCTGTTGATGACGACTTAGTAAATGAAAACGGCATTATGGATTTATGGGTGCGTGAAGCTCGTTTGTTCAAATATGGCTCTGGCACGGGCTCAAACTTCTCAGCGCTACGTGGCTCTGGTGAAAATCTCTCTGGCGGCGGTCAATCTTCTGGCCTTATGAGCTTTTTGAAAATTGGCGATAGAGCCGCAGGAGCTATCAAATCAGGTGGCACAACTCGCCGCGCTGCAAAAATGGTTGTTGTTGATATCGATCACCCAGATATTGAGCAATATATCAATTGGAAGGTGAAAGAAGAGCAAAAAGTTGCAGCCCTTGTTACTGGTTCAAAAATTGTTTCAAAACATCTAAAAACTATCATGAAAGCCTGTGTAAACTGCACTGGGACGGGTGATGATTGCTTTGATGTTAAAAAGAACCCTGCCCTCAAACGTGAAGTGCGCGCTGCAAAAAAAGCGTTAGTTCCTGAAAATTATATTCAGCGGATAATTCAATTTGCCAAACAGGGATATAAAGAGCTTGATTTCCCTGTTTATGATACAGATTGGGATAGCGAAGCTTATCTTACTGTATCGGGGCAAAACTCCAATAATTCCATACGTGTAAGAGATGAATTTCTTAATGCGGTTGAAGAAAATGGCAATTGGGATTTAATTGGCCGTATTAAAGGCGATGTAATTAAAACTGTTAAAGCGCGTGATCTTTGGGAGAGTGTTGGCTATGCCGCATGGGCATGTGCTGATCCAGGAATTCAATATCACACTACAATCAATGATTGGCACACCTGCCCTGAAGCAGGAGCGATTAACGCATCAAACCCCTGCTCTGAATATATGTTTTTAGATGACACTGCATGTAATCTTGCTTCAATCAACCTTCTGCCCTATCGCCAGAAAAACGGCAAATTTAACACCGAACAATATGAGCATACGGTTCGCCTTTGGACAATTGTGCTAGAAATTTCGGTAATGATGGCGCAATTCCCTTCAAAATCTATTGCGCAAGGCTCTTATAAATACCGTACTCTTGGTCTGGGGTATGCCAATATCGGCGGCCTGCTTATGACTTCTGGCATTCCTTATGACAGTGATGAGGGGCGTGCTATTGGCGGTGCATTAAGCGCCATTCTTACTGGTGTTTCTTATGCAACTTCGGCACAAATGGCCAAAGAGCTTGGTGCATTTGTTGATTATGAGCGAAACTCTAGCGCCATGTTGCGTGTT
>JALSJY010000003.1 GCA_026989045.1 Hyphomicrobiales bacterium
CAGAGCGAGCGCCGCGGGTTGCTGACCACTCAATTGCCCTTGCTTTAAGCTCATTTTCGCCAATTTTAATCTTATAATGTGTAATATAGCCTTGAACCATGTTGAGATATGTTGCTTGGTCACAAGAGTGGAAACCAAGCCATAGGCCGAACCTATCAGAGAGGGAGATTTTTTCTTCTACTGCCTCACTAGGGTTGATTGCGGTTGATTTTTCATTATCAATCATATCGCGCGCCATAATATGCCGCCTATTAGAGGTGGCGTAAAACAGCACATTTTTAGGTCGCCCTTCAAGCCCACCATCAAGAATGGTTTTTAGTGATTTATAGCTGGTTTCATCTTTATCAAAACTCAAATCATCGCAAAAAATTAAAAATTGCGCATCAAGTTTTGCAATAGAGCGCATTAAAATTGGCAAAGAGCCAAGCTCTTCTCTGTCTATTTCAATCAAAATCAGTCTTTTATCAGCATTTTTCTGCTCAGCGTTTATTTTTGCATGCGTTGCTTTTATCAGTGAGCTTTTACCCATGCCCCTTGCGCCCCATAAAAGCGCATTATTTGCAGCAAATCCATTGGCAAACTGAATTGTGTTTTGCAATAAAATATCTCTGGCATTGTCAACGCCTTTTAGTAGGTTAAAATCAATAGATGAGACATTATCTATTTCAATCAAGCACTTATATTCATAACTCCAGTGATAGGAAGTGCTTTCACCAATAGATATATCTATAATATTTTGTGGTTTGCTGATTATTTTTAAAGATTTAGCAATGCTCAAAAGGGAGGCATTTATCTCACTATATATTGAATTGACACTCATAAAACTGCCTCATTTAAAATACTAAAATCCACTCTTGAAAACCCCAAATACCATAAATATATTAGCTTAATAACAAAGGTCAAAATATATTATAGATTTACTCTGTCCAAAGTGCAATTTATTGCCTATATGGAGAGTTGGATTCTCATATTTTTATCAGACATAAATAAGGATTTTACTAATGTTTATAACACCCGCACTAGCACAGGCCGCAGCACCAGGTGGCGCAGGCGATATTCTTTCTAGCTTGGCACCAATTTTAATTTTGGTAATTATTTTTTGGTTTCTTATTTTCCGTCCACAGCAAAAACGCGCCAAAGCTCATCAAGCAATGTTAGCTGCGGTTGTTCGTGGAGATACTGTTGTAACTAATGGTGGCCTTGTGGGTAAGGTTACTAAGGTTGTTGATGGTGATGATTTAGAAATTGAAATTTCTAAGGGTGTTAAAGTAAATATCGTGCGTACTATGCTTGCTGATGTTCGCTCCAAGCCAGAAGCCGCACCGAAAGCCGCGCCAAAAGCTACACCAAAAACAACAAAAACAAAAACAAAATAATATAAAAGCAATATCTGCCACCAATTTTAAGAGCTAAAAATGCTACAATTATCCCCAGTTCGCACTGCGATAATCGCCATTGTTACGATAATGGGGATTTTGTTTACCCTGCCAAACTTACTTTCAGATAATGCTCTTAAGAGTTTACCTGATTTTATGCCCAAGAATAAAATTGTTCTTGGCCTAGATTTGCAGGGTGGCTCGCATCTACTTTTGCAGGTTAATAAAGAGGATATTGTCAGCGAGAGAATAAAAAGCCTCCGCCGTGATGCCCGCTCTATTCTTGCAAATGATAATGGTATTGGCAATATTATTACAACCGATGGCACAACTCTAACCATTGAACTCACCGATCCTTCGAAGCTTGGTGAGGCTCTTAAGGCTCTAGAAGAATTGCAAACCACAGTTTCAAATGCTTTATTTGCTGGCTCAAGCATTGAAGAAGTGCTTATTGGCCAAACTGATGATGGTAAAATCACTCTTATCCTAACAAAAGAGGGTATAGAGGAGCGTTTGTCATCTTTGGTGACGCAATCAATTGAGGTTATCAGGCGGCGTATTGACGAGTTGGGAACAACCGAGCCTGTTATTCAGAGATCAGGTAAAGATCGTATTTTGGTGCAAGTGCCTGGTTTTGATGACAGTGAGAGATTAAAAGACTTAATTTCTCGCACAGCTCGTTTAACCTTTCATATGGTTTATCCTGATTTAACTGCCGCTCAAGCGCAGGCGCAAGGCTTGCCGATGGGCACTTTTATTTTACCATCAAATGATGGTGGGCAGGAATTGCTTTACGAAGATGTTGCAATTGGCGGAGAATCTTTGGTTGATTCTCAACCAGGGTTTAACCCTCAAACAAATCAGCCAATTGTTACCTTTAGGTTTGATACTAGGGGCGCAATTTTATTTGGAGAAATAACTTCACAAAGCGTGGGGCAAAGATTTGCCATTGTTTTAGATAATCAGGTAATTACAGCGCCTGTAATTCAATCTCCTATCACGGGTGGCTCTGGGCAAATTGAGGGAAGTTTCACGGTGCAGAGCGCTAATGATTTAGCGGTGCTTTTGCGTGCTGGTGCATTGCCTGCAACTTTGGATATTATTGAAGAGAGATCCGTGGGTCCAAGCCTTGGTGCTGATAGTGTTTCTGCTGGCTTAATGGCCGGCATGGTAGGTGCTATTGCAGTAGTTGTTTTCATGTTAGCGGCATATGGAACCTTTGGCATTATTGCCAATATTTCGCTACTATTAAATGTTACATTGATTTTGGGTGCGCTATCTATGCTTGGCGCAACGCTAACATTACCCGGTATTGCTGGTATTGTTTTGACTGTCGGTATGGCAGTGGATGCAAATGTGTTGATTTTTGAGCGTATAAGAGAAGAAATGAAAGGCGGGCGAAGCGTTTATCAGGCTATTGAGGCTGGTTTTAATCGTGCTATGGGAACTATCATCGATGCTAATGTTACCACGCTGATTGCCGCTGTTGTGTTATTCTTCTTAGGCTCAGGCCCAATTCAGGGCTTTGCCGTTACTCTAAGCCTTGGTATTCTTGCAACCCTGTTTACTGCTTACCTTGTTACGCTATTTTCGATAGGCCGCTGGTATGCAATTGTGCGCCCAAAGACGCTAAAAATTCAACTTATGAAGCTAGTTCCCGATGGCACAAAAATTCCATTTATGAAGTGGAAAAATATTGCTATGGGTGCTTCTGTCATTGCTGTTGTCGGCTCACTTGGTTTGTTTTTTACTCAAGGGCTTAACCTTGGTATTGATTTTAAGGGAGGCTCATCAATTGAAATTCAAGCAATTGAAGGTGATGCCGATATAGCCGATATTAGAAGCCGTCTATCTGGGCTTGGCCTTGGCGATGTGCAGGTGCAGGGCTTCGGCACTCCAAAAGACGTTCTTATTCGTATTGAGCAACAACATGGCGGCGACACTGCACAGCAAGTTGCAGTAAAGACGGTTAATGATGCACTAGATAAAAATATTTATGAAGTCAGGCGCGTAGAATCTGTTGGCCCAACTGTCTCTGGTGAGTTAGCAATTGCTGGTACTTTAGCAGTTTTAGCCGCGCTTGGCGCAGTTTTAGTTTATATTTGGCTCCGTTTTGAATGGCAATTTGCCATTGGCGCAATCATAGCGCTCTTTCATGATGTGATTTTGACCATTGGCCTATATTCGTTAGTGGGGCTTGAATTTAACCTATCCTCTATTGCGGCAATTCTAACTATTGTTGGTTATTCACTTAATGACACGGTTGTCGTCTATGATAGAGTGCGCGAAAAATTACGAAAATATCGACAAATGGAGATTAGAGAGCTTTTGAATTTTGCAATCAATGCAACATTATCACGCACCGTTCTTACGTCTATCACCACAATTTTAGCGTTATTGGCGTTAGTTTTCTTTGGTGGTGAAGTAATTCGAGGCTTTACCATTTCAATGACATGGGGCGTTTTGGTCGGCACTTATTCTTCCATCTTTATTGCTGCACCAGTTTTACTTTTCTTTGGTATCAAATCCCGCAAAGAGGTGGCAAAAGATATTGAAGAAAAACGCGATGACGGTGCTGTTGTTTGATTGAGCAATCCAAAGAAGAGAGCTATTTACCACGGCAGGTAGGCATTGATGCTTATGGTAATGGCGGGTTTCATTTTGCTGATATGTCGCATAAAGGCTCGCTGCTTTGTCTGCCAAATGGAATGCATGCATGGCAGGTTAAATCTGCAGCAGAAATAAGCAAGCAAACGCTAAAGCTCATTTTTGAACAGGCGGATAATATTGACATTTTGCTGGTTGGCTTGGGAGAAGATATAGCATTTTTTGATGCACAAATCAGAGCAGAATTGCGACAACATTCGGTGATTGTTGAGGCAATAAGCACTAGCGCAGCAATAAGCACCTATAATGTTTTAGTAGCAGAAAAGCGCTCTGTTGCCGCCGCCTTGATTGCGGTTGAGCGGAGCAAGAAATAGTATAATGTCTTATGCTGAGGATATTGCCAGCTTTTTAAAGGTCAATGACAAGCACCGTTATTATTCAACTCTTGTAATAGATAAAAAACACCGCTCTGATATGCAGTCGCTTTATGCTTTTAATGCAGAAATCAGCGCAATCGGTTTGCGAGTAAATGAGCCAGCTAGTGGTGAAATTCGTTTGAAATTTTTCTCTGATTTATTAGAAGGTGAGGGGCGGGGGGATATTTCTTCTAATCCTATTGCTAGTAATTTTCTTGCATTGCTAAAAAAACATAATCTAACAATTGCTCCGCTTGTTAGGTTGATTGAGGCGAGGCGTTTTGATCTTTATTCTGATGTTATGCCAGATAAAAAATCGTTTGAGGGTTATGCGGGCGAAACATCATCATTACTTTATCAATATAGCGCTATGATTATCAACGATGGTGCGCCGCTAGAAAATGGTGATGCGGCGGGGCATTTAGGCGTGGCGCACGCACTTATTGGCCATATTCTCTCGCTTGGTTTTAATGCCTCTCGAGGTAGAGTGTTTTTACCATTTGAAGTTTTTCAAGCTTTTGGGGTGAGCGAGCAACAGTTGTTTGAAGGCAAAGCAAGTGAGCAATTAGATGCAGCGCTTGAGAGTTTTTGCGAGATGGCAGGTGAACATTTAAACAAGGCAAGGCTAGCAATAAAAACAGTGCCAAAAAACACCCGCCCTGCATTTGCCTATATTTCTGTTTTAGACAAACAATTGAGCAAGTTAAGAAGAAATAATAACTCTGCCACTTTATTGACCCAATCACCTAATTCACTATCTGATATGCAAATAATGGGTCAACTGATATTATGGTCGATGTTTAAAAAATAGATAAACTAAAGGGCGAAAATGAAGAACTTAGCAAATAGAATAAAAAACTTCGCACCCGATGTTGCAAAAACTATTCAGCGATTTCCATTGCCAACCCTCTTTTTAGCAATCGGCACAGCTCTTCTTATAACCATCACCAATGATTTTTTAATAGGAGAGGACGATTTTTGGTTGATAATGGCGCTCGGTTTCATGACTGCTGCACTTTATGCAACGGCAGGTAGGTTGTTTGCTGAGAGTCGAGGTTCAAACCTAATTTCTATAATTCTATTAGAGATAATTATTCCAATGGCCGTCATCGCAGCAATGCAAATAAAATCATTCACGTTGCTTTTCCCTTTCTTTTTACCGCTTATTGGTATTTTTTGGCTTTCTGTTGCGCCATTTACCAAAATTGGCAAAGGAGAAGAGAGGCAAGAAATTCAAGATAGATTTTGGATAATGAATCATCGCGCAGTTGCCTCTGCTATTATTGCAGGATTTGGCTTTGCTATTATCGCTTTAGGCATGATCTCCATTGAACGGGCATTTGCACTTTTATTTGGGATTGATATTTCAGGGATTTTTTATGAATATTTACTACCCTTTGCTGGTCTGTTTCTTGTGCCATTTTATTGGCTTTCAACTATTGAGGATTTAGACAAACTAAGCGCCAAAGAATTGGACAATCCTGATTTTATATCAAAAGCTATTGGCTTTCTAGGGCAGTTTTTATTCGTGCCGTTTCTCCTCGCTTATGCGCTTATTCTTTTAGTCTATGCAGGGCAAATTGTTGTTTTCCAAACTATGCCAGTTGGAACTTTAGGTTGGATGGTGCTTGGTTTTACTATCACTGGAGCAGTAGCTTGGCTGTTAGTATATCCTTCCTTTATGACGCAAAAAATCATGGTTCGTTTATTCCGAAAAACTTGGTTTTGGTTAACAATAGTGCCATTAGTTTTGTTTGTTATAGGCGTCTATATCCGTATCAATGTTTATGGATTAACCCCCGAGCGTATGCTGCTGGTTGCTGGTGGAGTGTGGGCATTATTTTTAACAATTTTGTTCTTAAGCAAAAAATTTGCTGATATCCGGCTCATGCCGGCATTGGCAGGTATAATTTTTATCATTTTAAGCATTGGCCCGTTTAATATAATTTATGCACCAATACTAAATCAAGCAAGTCGTTTAGAGACAGCATTAGAAAGTGCAAATAAGGATGAGCAGGAAGCGTTTTTGTGGGAAGATGAAAATGCTAATAAGGCGATAGGGGCTATTGATTATTTATATAGAGAAGATGATGCACAAGAATTATTACAGAATATTTTTGCAAGCTACAATTTAGGGTATGAAGAAGAATATTCTAAATCAGAAATTTATAAATTAGTTAATCTTGATAATTTTAAGAGTGAATTAACTGAAGAAACTCATCGATCTTTTAGGTCCGTTAAAGGAAAATATTTTGACCTAACTGCAACCCCCTATTATTTAGGCAAAATAACAATCATCCAATTTGATTCAATGGCTAAGTCAAGAGAGGAAAAGTCAACAGATCCAATATATTTTGAGATTTCTGATCAAACATTAAATATCAGCAATGATCAAAGGCAAAAAACCACTTATGAACTATCTGTTTGGTTAGAAAAACAACAAGAAAGAGAACTAACTAACCCAGAAATATATTTCAAACTAGGCGAAAAAGAATATCGCTTATTGGTGATTTCCATTACCCAAACAAGAAAACAGCAAAATAAATGGCAGACAAATAGATTTGAGGCTTTGCTATTTAGCTCTGAAATGCCTAAAGATTAAAATTGTTAAGCCAGTTGGCAATATCATTTAATGCCCTTGCTGAAATCGCTTTCTTCTTTACCTTTTTGCGATCAGCCTTGCGCCAACGTTTCACGCCCTCTGGCTTTATAACTTCAATATCTGGCATAAGCCCAAAATTGATATTCATAGGCTGGAAACTCTTCACGCC
>JALSJY010000004.1 GCA_026989045.1 Hyphomicrobiales bacterium
ATTAAAGCTATGGCACAAGAGCATTCTATTTCAGTATATGGGGTAAGTCTGAACCATGCAGGGGCAGGCTAAATGAAAGCTAGGAAACAAATTTTTATCCTTGCTGGTGAGCCATCGGGTGATAAAGTTGGCGCTGATCTAATTACTAGATTAACATCAAAGGGTGACTTTGATTTTATAGGTGTTGGCGGTCAAAAATTACAACAAGCAGGGATAAAATCCATCTATCCAATGAGTGATTTATCGGTGATGGGTTTTGCAGATGTTATCTTGCGTCTGCCAAAATTATTATTTCGCAATTGGCAAACGGCACGTTTTATTCTTAAGCAAAGCCCAGATTTAATTGTGCTAATTGACTCGCAGGTTTTTTCAACCATGCTTGCTAAAAGACTTAGGAAAGCTGGTTATAAAAGACCAATTATTCTTTATGTCGCTCCAGCCGTTTGGGCATGGAAGCCAGAGCGTGCAGCTAAGCTTGTTGGTGTGTTTGATGAAATTCTTGCTGTTTTGCCTTTTGAGCCAAAAGTTATGAAAAAGCTAAATGGACCTAAAACCAGCTATGTTGGCCACCCAGCTTTATCTCTTATTAAAAGCCATGCGCGACCAAAAAACAAAGGCCTAATTGCTTTATTTCCAGGTAGTAGGGCAGGTGAAATCAAACGTCACATGCCTTTGTTTGAACATCTAGTTAAGGCTTTAAAAAACCATAAGAATATTACAGGGTTTGTGTTACCAACTCTTCCTCATTTAGCTGATAATTTACGAATTCAGGTTCGTCAGTGGGACGTTGATGTTGAAATTATCGTTGAGCAGAAACAACGAGAGCAAGCAATGGAAAACACAATATTATCGGTGGTGACAGCTGGCACTATTTCACTCGAACAAGCACTTGGCGGCGTGAATATGGTTGGCACTTATATACCTGATAAAATTATGCACAAACATTATATCAAAGCTGGTAAGCCAATGATTGCTTTGCCAAATATTATTTTATCTCAGCAAATAGTACCTGAAATATATCCACCTGGTGAGAGGGCTCAAGCGCTAATTAAAGCAAGCCTTGAGATGCTTGAAGATGAAGAAAAACGAACGTCCCAAAGCCTAGCATTTGCTAAAATGCGACTAGCGTTAGAAAATGGTGAAGAGGAAGAAAATAAGCAAGACCCTGAGAATAGGGTGCTTGCTTATTTAGACTGATATTTAGCGTTTAGCTATATCTGTGTAATCACGTCTTGTTGCACCTGCATAAAGTTGTCTTGGGCGGCCAATTTTCTTTTGAGGATCACCAATCATTTCTTTCCATTGTGAAATCCAACCAACAGTGCGTGATAGTGCAAAAATTGCAGTAAACATAGAGGTTGGAAAACCAATAGCATCAAGAATAATGCCAGAATAAAAATCAACATTGGGATAAAGTTTGCGATCTACAAAATATGGGTCTTCAAGCGCAATTTTTTCTAATTCTTTTGCAACTTGTAGAGTTGGATTATTTTCAACTCCCATTAATTCAAGCACTTCTTTGGCCGATTGTTGCATGACTTTTGCGCGTGGATCATAGCTTTTATAAACTCTGTGACCAAAACCCATAAGGCGGAAGGGGTCTGATTTATCTTTTGCACGTGCAACAAATTCTGGAATACGATCAACGGTGCCAATTTCGCGCAACATATTCAAAGCTGCTTCATTTGCTCCACCATGTGCAGGTCCCCATAAACAGGCAACACCAGCAGCAATGCAAGCAAATGGATTTGCATCAGATGAGCCTGCTAGCCTCACAGTGGAAGTTGAAGCATTTTGCTCATGGTCAGCATGAAGTGTAAAAATTTTATCCATAGCATTAGCAATTACAGGATTTACTACATATTCCTCAGCAGGAACAGAAAAGCACATGTGTAAGAAATTTGAAGCATAATCCAAATCATTTCGCGGATAAACATAAGGCTGGCCGATAGAGTATTTATAAGCGGCGGCAGCAATTGTTGGTAATTTTGCAATCATACGAATAGATGCAATTTCACGCTGATCGGGGTCACTTACATCAATACTATCATGATAAAAAGCTGCCATAGCACCCACAACACCACATACAATTGCCATTGGGTGTGCATCCCGTCTAAAGCCTGAGTAGAATTGGTGCATCTGCTCGTGTAGCATTGTGTGATTTGTTACTCGCTCTTCAAATGCTGCAAGTGTTTTTGCATCGGGTAATTCTCCATAGAGCAATAAATAGCAAACCTCTAAATAATGGCTATCCTCAGCTAATTGATCAATTGGATAGCCACGATAAAGCAACTCACCTGCATCACCATCAATATAAGTGATTGTGCTATCGCAAGCTGCGGTAGAGGTAAAACCTGGATCATAAGTAAACATGCCAGTTTTTGCATAAAGCGAGCGGATATCAATTACATTGGGCCCTACCGAGCCGCTTAACACATCAAACTCATAAGTTTTTCCATCAAGTGTGAGAGTTGCTTTTTTATTCGACATGTTTTTATTTCTCCGTGCTAATGTGCTCTTTTATTTCATAGCCTTCAAATAGTATAATTAAGATAATATTATATGAATCAGTGACTAGTGACTTAATATTGGATTTATCTATTAGATGCAACTTAAGCAGCATAATTGATATAAATTGAGCAATATCTACGCAATAATAGGTGTAAAACCTAATTTAATTGGTCACTTATCCTCATTATACTTTCATCTTTGCCAAGTAGCACCATAACTTCAAAAACACCTAGAGAGATAGCACGACCAGTTAATGCTGCACGTAAGGGCTGAGCAATTTTACCAAGCTTAATATCTTGTTGTTCTGCAAAGTCTTTCACGCATTCTTTAATCGCATCATTTGTCCACTCTGGTATTTCGGCCAGTTGTTTAACGATTAGTGCAATCATTTGACGGTTCTGATCAGTTAATTGTGCTAGTGCTTTTTCTTCCATTAAAAGAGGCCGCTTTGCATAAATAAACTGAGCCAGATTTATTAAATCTAGTATTGTTTTTGCGCGTGGTTGCAAACTGGGTAGGGCGGCTATTACGCTATTCTTATTTTCACTCAAGCCAATAATGTCATCATTTTGATTTAACTCATTTGCTAAATCAAGCATGGCTTTATATAAAATTTTAGGAGAAGTTGCGCGAATATACTGCCCGTTAATATTAGCTAGTTTTAAAAAGTCAAATCTTGAAGCGCCTTTATTTAAATCATCAAGTTCAAACCATTCGATCATTTGCTCAATAGAAAAAATTTCATCATCACCATGAGACCAGCCAAGTCGTGCTAAATAATTTCGTAGGGCGGAGGGCAAATATCCCATTTTGCGATAGGCATCAACACCAAGTGCTCCATGGCGTTTTGATAGTTTTGCCCCGTCTGCGCCGTGAATTAGCGGAATATGCGCCATATCAGGAATATCCCAACCAAGCGCATTATAAATGACAATTTGCCGCGCGGCATTGGTTAAATGGTCATCACCGCGAATAATATGGGTGACAGCCATGTCGTGATCATCAACAACAACAGCCAGCATATAAGTAGGTGTGCCATCAGAGCGAAGAATAATAAAGTCATCAAGATTTTCTGTATTAAAAATCACATCACCTTGCACATGGTCTTTGACAATGAGCTTTTGATTGGGTGGAGTTTTTATTCTAATAACGGGATCAACTCCTTGTGGGACATTGCTTTCATCAAGATTGCGACAACGTCCGTCATATTTTGGTGGGTTGCCCTCCGCCTTTGCTTTTTCACGCATATCACTTAATTCTTGCTGTGTGCAGTAACATTTATAAGCATGCCCGTTTGCAACAAGTTGATTAGCAATTTCGGCGTGGCGTTGTTTATTGTTAAACTGTGATACTGGCTCGCCGTCCCAAGTAAGGCCAAGCCAATTTAAGCCATCAAGAATTGCATCAACGGCCTCATTTGTAGAGCGTGCGCGATCTGTGTCTTCAATACGAAGTAACATTTTGCCGCCCATTTTTTTAGCATAAACCCAGTTAAATAATGCTGTGCGCGCACCACCTATATGCAAGAAACCTGTAGGTGAGGGGGCAAATCTGGTGATAATTTCTTTTGACATATAAGTTTTGCTTTCAAACATATTAACAGTGAAATTTGGTTTTTTCTCAACTAGTGTTTAGCATAGCTATATATGGGCGCAAGCTTGAGGGGGAATAATTGTCAGATTTGAAAGAAAATCTTTTAATTTCTAAAAAAGCCGACAAGCTAGATATTGTTGCCTTGCAAAAGGGTGAGAATTTTTCGTCTTCACTTTTTGATAAAGAAGTAAACCCTCCTCAGAATTTATTTCAAAAAGCCATACAAAAGTTTGCAAATCAGGTAAATGTTTCAATTGAGGAAAGACGACTTTTTATTGCTATTCCTTTTGTAATGTTATTTGGAATTATCCTATATAAAACCCCCCAACATGAGCCTACTACATTTGCAATAATTTTGCTTGGAGTGGTTTTAATTGCAGTTTTGACTTTTTCATTTTTGCGTAGTGAGGATATTCGCTTAAAATTTTTACTTCTTCCGCTTTTCATTGGCTTTTCATTACTACCAATTCATGGTGCAATATTTGGCACAAAAATGTTGGATAGGTCTGTTTATGGCCAATATCAAGCAAGGGTAGAAAAAATTCTCTCTAATCGTGATGATGGGCAAAGGGTAATAATTTCTAATATTATAGCTTTGCAAAAATGGCGTGAAGTTGAAATCGAGAAAGCCAGACTATTTATTCGTAAGGGTGAAATTCTTACTTCTGGTGATATTATTAGCGGCTCGATACGTTTTACTCCTGTCCCTTCCCCTATTGTTGTGGGTGGATATGATGGTCAGTTTCAATCTTATTTTGACTCAATTGGTGCTTATGCAAGTACAACAAAGCCACCAAAAATCATTGGTCAGGCTAAAAGAAATCCTATTCGCTTATTTATAGATGAAACGCGAATTGAGATTGCAAAGCGGATAGATAAAATACTACCCATGCAATCTGGATCAATCGCCAAGGCATTAACAGTTGGCGATCAAAGCTCGATTGCACCTGAAATACGCAATATTATGGCAGCATCAGGTTTGGCTCATGTGTTAGCAATTTCTGGTCTGCACTTATCACTTGTCGCGGGAGGTGTGTTTGCTTTTTCTCGCCTTTTGCTTGGCTCCTCATATCGATTTGCACAAAAATATAATGTTAAAAAAATATCTGCCTTAATTGGTATAATCACGGCTTTATTTTACTTGGCTCTTTCAGGCGCAAGTGTTTCTGCAATCCGTGCAACTGTTATGTTGGTGCTGATTTTTGGTGCTGTTTTGGTTGGCAGGCGTGCATTGACCATGCGAAATGTTGCCTTTGCAGCAATTTTTGTAATTATCAGTGACCCCGCTTCAGTTTTTCGGCCATCGTTTCAACTTTCATTTGCTGCCGTTATTGCCTTGGTTGGCATTTATGAAATGATGCAACATAAAAGTGATAAGCAAAAAACTGGTTTTCGTAAGTTCATCAATTTTTTTGGTGGTTTAGCTAGCACCAGCTTAATTGCAGGGTTAGCTACCGCATTATTTGCGGCCTATCACTTTCAGCAAACCGCACCCTTGGGAGTGTTAGGAAATCTGGTTGCACTGCCAATAGTAGCATTTATTGTTTTACCATTTGCTTTCATTGGTGTGATTGTTATGCCTTTTGGATTTGAAGCGGTGTTTTTTCGTGTCATGGGCTTCGCAATAGAGAAAATAATTGAGATTGCCACAATAGTTACAAATTGGAGCGTTGCACTAAATTATAGCCCCTTATTATTGCCATCAAGCCTAGTCATTGGCCTGTTTGCCTTTGCTTGGCTGGCATTTTTTAAAACTAGATTTCGCTTGATAGGCATTTTAATTGCCACTTTACTTATCGCAACAATTGCAATTGATAAAAGGCCTGATATTTTAATTGCTAATAGCACTAAAGCCATTGCCGTGCGCGGTGAAGTTGCAAATATTGAACAAGAGAAAAATGATAAAAAATATAGCCTTGCTTTAATCTCAGGACGAGGAGGGAGCTTTGCCGTGAATGCTTGGCAAGAAACCTATCAAGAAGAAATAGGCAAAAATTTAGAGGGGCAAAAATGTGACGATTTGGCTTGTTATTTTAAAAGTCCACAAGGATATAGCCTGTCACTAGTGAAGTCTAAACAGGCATTTTATGAAGATTGTTATGTTGCAGACCTAATAATAACTCGCCTATACGCACCAGATTTCTGTCGCGCTTTAACAAATGTTATTGATCAAAGCGATTTAAAAAAGGGAGGGATGCACTGGGTAAAATGGGAAAAAGGAAATTTCATTATACGCAGAGCAGTTACAGATGAAACTCGCCCCTGGCGACCTTGAGGATTTATGCCACATTGGAGGGTTTTTTAAAACAAAACTTATGAAACAATATAGAATATCAACCCAAGGCAATGTAATTATGCAGCATTTACATTGATGAAGGGCAGGGGGGTGAGTATGGCTAATTTAAAATATGATGGGGGCTAACTCATTAACTTCCAAAAACCCTAGTAAAAATCGTATCAACATGTTTCAGGTGATAGGCATCATCAAACATATTATCAATTTGCTCTGGCGTTAGGGCGTTTCTTACTTCTTCATCGGCTTTTAGCAATTCAGCAAATTTTCCTGCTCTATCACCCTCACTTTGCCACACCTGCATGGCGTTGCGTTGCACAGCGCTATAACTTGCCTCACGAGAAAGGCCTGCTTGAGTTAATGCCAATAAAACACGTTGAGAGTTATGCAACCCGCCCAATTTATCCATGTTTGCCTTCATGTTTTTTGGATAGACTAGCAAGTTTTCAATCACGTTGGTTAAGCGAGCGAGGGCGAAATCTAGCGTGATGGTTGCATCTGGTGCAATCATTCTTTCAACTGATGAGTGAGAAATATCTCGCTCATGCCAAAGGGCAACATTTTCCATTGCGGGCAGTGCCATTCCTCTAACTAAACGAGCTAAGCCTGTTAAGTTTTCTGTTAAAATTGGGTTGCGTTTATGGGGCATTGCTGAGCTACCTTTTTGCCCTTTGGAGAAAAACTCCTCGACTTCAAGCACTTCGGTGCGTTGAAGGTGGCGAATTTCTGT
>JALSJY010000005.1 GCA_026989045.1 Hyphomicrobiales bacterium
CGCAAAATTTTGAAATTAAAGTTGCACCATCAAATCCAGCTCCTTTAATGGCATTTATGGCTCTTGCTTCTAATCCACCAGCATTATTAGCAATGATAAATCTTAGTATAAAAGCTAATCAGTAAAATATATTCTTGAGCCGATTTAAATATCGGCTCAAGTTACTACTCAACAGAATCTAAATCATAAAATTTCTGCACAACTTCCCAGCCCTCTTTTGCGCTATCAACAATAGTGATTAAATCGCTGTCGTTTGGCGAAACAGTTCCTGCTTCCTCTAAGGCTTTTATATTTATTGCTTTATCCCAAAACTCCTTACCAAACATCAACAAGGGTATTTTCTCCATACGCCCCGTTTGAATAAGCGTAATAGTTTCAAATAATTCATCTAATGTGCCAAACCCACCAGGAAAAATTGCCACAGCTTTTGCACGCAATAAAAAGTGAATTTTTCTGGTAGCAAAATAATGAAAGTTAAAACATAATTCTGGCGTTACATGCAAGTTTGGTGCTTGCTCATGCGGCAATACAATATTAAAGGCAATTGAATGCGCCCCAACCTCTTTTGCACCCAAATTCCCCGCTTCCATAATGCCAGGCCCACCACCCGTAACCACCACATATTCTTTATTATCAAGACTTTTAGAGGTTTTTGAAGCATATTGAGCAAATAGACGCGCCTCATCATAATAATGCGATATTTTTTTAAGATTTTCCTTAGCTAATTTAGTTTTCCCAAGCAAAGCTTCTTTGCCAGGAGCTGGAATACGCGCACCACCAAATAAAACCACTGTTGATTCTATGCCCTGCTCTTGCAACATAAGTTCAGGCTTAAGATATTCAAGCTGAAACCTCACTCCACGCAAAGCCTCTGAAGTTAAAAAATCCTCGTCAGAAAATGCAAGCCGATAAGCAGGAGCTTGCGTTTGAGGTGTGCGTGGGATTCTTTGACTGGCATCAATATCCTGACGTGATGTCCTTAGCGGTGAATGGTGATTTTTGGCCATATTGTTCACTCCATAATAATAAACAAACAGCTTGCCAAATTAATGTTAAATATTTAGATGCCTTTTGCTTATTTTTCTCATTTGCTACATAATATAGCATAATAAATAACTCAAAATAATAATTGCTCTAGCTACATCTACCCTTAGGCCTTAAAGTATAATAAAATACGATTCTTTATCTTTAACTAACGAGGCATAAAATGGGTGAGACTATTTCCCCCTATCTTGTTTTAGCACGCAAATATCGCCCCCTAAGCTTTGCCGAACTCATTGGCCAAGACGCAATGGTTCAAACTTTTGCCAATGCCTTTAAGTCAAACCGTATCCACCATGCCTTTATGCTTACTGGGGTGCGTGGAGTTGGCAAAACAACCACAGCGCGCATTTTAGCTCGCGCCTTTAATTATGTTGATGAGAATGGTGCAGCACCAAATATTGAATTAAAAAAACAGGGCGAGCATTGTCAGGCAATTATTGAGGGCCGCCATGTCGATGTTATTGAAATGGACGCTGCCTCAAATACGGGCATTGATGACATTCGTGAAATTATTGATTCAATAAAATACGGCCCCGTCTCCGCTCCCTATAAGGTCTATATTATTGATGAAGTTCACATGCTCTCAAAACAGGCGTTTAATGGCCTATTAAAAACACTTGAAGAGCCGCCTGAATATGTAAAATTTATTTTTGCAACTACTGAAATTAGAAAAGTCCCAATTACAATCCTCTCACGTTGTCAGCGTTTTGATCTCCAGCGGATCACCTCTGATGTAATGATAAATTATCTCAACACAATTTTAGAAAAAGAAGAGATTTCCGCTGAGCCAGATGCCCTATCAATGATTGTAAGGGCGGGTGATGGCTCTGTTAGAGATTGCCTATCATTGCTCGATCAGGCCATAGCGCATGGTGATAGCAAATTAGAGGCTAAAAATATTAGTGCTATGCTTGGTTTGGCCGATCGCTCAGTAATTATTGATCTATTTGAACTTTTATTCAGCGGCAAAGTTGCCGATGCACTTGAATTGTTTGAAAAGCTTTATAATAGCGGCGCTGCACCACAAATAATAATATCTGAACTTGCTGATCTTGTGCATTTATGCACCCGTTTTAAAATTATCCCAGCAAGCATTGATGATATTTCTTTAACCCCTGATGAAAGAAAACGCATACCAGATATTGCCAACAAGTTGAATATGAGGTTGCTAACTCGTAGCTGGCAAATTCTTAGCAAGGGTCTTGATGAAGTTAAAAACGCCAATAATGACAAACAAAGCGGTGATATGGTTTTAATAAAATTAGCCTATGCCTCTGATTTACCTAATCCTGATGAGTTAATAAAAAAAATTGAGGATCAGCAAAAAAGCCAACTAACAAACAAGACGCATATTTCTTCTGAGCAAAATAATATTTCTCACTCATCACCAACAAATACCAGATCTGTCCTTGCCCTATCACAGCCAAATTTTACAGCGCAGAGCCAAACCATGTCAGCCCAACCAGAAGCTGCCCCAAAAGCCAATAAGATGGCAGTGCCAACCTCATTTAATGAGCTGGTTATTTTAGCTGGACAAAAGCGCGACCTTGCAGTGAAGCGCGCACTTGAAAATGACCTAAAACCTGTCTCTTTTGAAAAAGGGCGCATCGAGGTAGCATTGGTTGAAGGTGCAAACCCAACCATTATTGCAACCCTTGCAGCAAGGCTAAAAAGCTGGACAAATCAAACTTGGCTGGTGACAATTTCCTCTAAAGAAAATTCTCAGCCAACAATAAGGGAAATAAATGAAGCTAAAAATCAAGCCAATTTTGAAATCGCTAAAAAAGACGAACTTATAATGGCAATATTTGAAACCTTCCCAAACAGCAAACTAATAAATGTTAAAATTACAGACGAAAAATAAAGGATAAATTACCATGATGGATATGATGAAAAAAGCTCAAGAGCTACAGAGTAAAGTCAACGAATTACAAGAAGAATTACGCAATAGTGAAATAATCGGCACTTCTGGTGGTGACATGGTGCAGGTCACACTTAGTGGCAAGGGCGAAATGCGTGACGTAAAAATTGATAAAAGCCTGCTTGATGATGGCGATGTTGAAATTATTGAAGATTTGATAGTCGCTGCCCATAATGATGCCAAACAAAAGGTGGAAACAATTTCAGCTGAAAAAATGGCTGAAGTTACTTCTGGTCTGCCAATTCCACCAGGCATGAAATTACCCTTTTAATATGAGCCAAATATCAACTGGGGCAGAAATTGAACAATTGATAATGCTATTATCACGCCTACCAGGGCTTGGGCCACGCTCAGCTCGGCGCGCAGTTTTGCATTTAATCAAAAAAAAACAAACCCTGATGATACCATTAAGTGCAGCACTTGATAACGCGGTTGAAAAAGTTATCATCTGCTCCACTTGCGGCAATATTGACACTTGCAATCCGTGCAAAATCTGCCTTGACCCTAGGCGCGAAAATTCTGGCAGTTTAATCGTTGTGCAAGATGTTGCAGACCTTTGGGCATTAGAGCGAGCTGGCGCTGGCGCAGTGCGATATCACGTGTTAGGCGGGGTGCTTAACCCGCTTGATGGCATTGGCCCAAGTGATCTTTTTATAGATGGCCTACTTAAAAGAGCGCCCGGATTTAAAGAGATTATCTTAGCACTAAATGCTACAATTGAGGGGCAGACAACCGCCCATTATATCAGCGATCATTTGAGTGAATATGAGATAAAAATCACCCAACTAGCCCATGGTGTGCCAGTTGGCGGCGAGCTTGATTATCTTGATGATGGCACTTTAACTCAAGCCCTAAAAGCGCGAACAGATTTTTAACTATCCAAGAATATTATTATTCTTTCTCCTCTCCCTCCAACCTCTCCTTAATATTTTCAAACTCCATCGCCTCAATATTATTTGAGCGTTTTGTTACCTTACTTGAAGATGTAACAATCATTTCTATATCTTTGCTAGCCTGAGAAAAATGAGTTTGTAATTTCATCACCCTTTCATCAAGCCTTCCAATATCACTCATTAATAGCCTTACCTCTCGTTGAATTAAATGGGCTTGCTCACGCATACGAACATCACGAAGCAACGCCTGCACAACCTGAATTGACAGCATCAGTAATGAGGGTGAAACAATTACCACTCTTGCCCTATTTGCCTTTTGCACCACATCTTCAAAATGTTCATGCAGATCAGCAAAAATTGATTCTGATGGCACAAACATAAATGCCGTGTCCTGAGTTTCCCCCGGTATTAGATATTTTTCTGAAATAGCTTTTACATGCACACCAATATCATTTTTAAAGGCGGTATTTGCTGCTTTTATTTCTTCTTTTGTATTAGCCTTAGAAATAGATTGCCATGCTTCAAGCGGAAATTTCGCATCAATAACCAAATCAGGGGCATTATTTGGCATATGAATAAGACAATCAGGTCGAGTGGCATTTGAGAGGCTGGCCTGAAAAGTAAAACCATTTGGCGCCAAACCATCAGCAACAATCGCCTCCATTCTCCCTTGCCCAAATGCACCGCGCAATTGCTTATCTGACAATATTGATTGTAGCGAGACGATTTCGCTCGATAAATTAGTAATGGTTGATTGCGCTTTATCAATCACTGCTAATCTTTCATTTAACTTTGACAAGCTCTCTTGAGTTTTCTCTCTATTCTCACTGAGATTCTGACTTAAATTTTGATTCATACGCAAACTCGAATTTTCAATCTTATCGCTCAAAACTCGTGCAAGGTCAGAAGTCCTAGTGCCGAAAATTTCTGACATAGTTTGCATACGGCCAGTCATTTCAGATTGCACCTGCAACACACCAGCGAGATGTTTTTCAACCTCAGCATTTCGATTAGCACTTGCTAACATCTCGCGTTTTCGCCTGTTTCCTGAAGCAAGCAAAATTATTATCACAAGTATAAGCAAAATAGCGATAAAGCCAAAGGCCACTAAAGCTAGCATTTCTTGGCTTATTGATATATCGCCAATTTCAAAAATTATTTTTTCCATATCTCTTGCATAACAGATTCGCAACTATTGCCAAAAGAAACAGACAAATGGTTGACCTTAATATAATAAATGCCATATCGAATAGATAAACTCTCTAGGGTAAACAACCATAAGCACCTAAAACGGAAAAAATATGTCACTTCGTCAAATATTACTCATTCCAGATAAACGCCTAAAACAGAAAACCGAAATGGTTAGCTCAATCAATAAAAATGAATTAGCTCTAATCGATGATATGTTTGAAACCATGTATGATGCACCTGGAATTGGGCTAGCCGCTCCACAGGTCGGAATTTTATCAAAAATTATCGTGATGGATTGCGCCAAAGAAGAAGATGAAAAGCCAGATCCCATTGCAATGATAAACCCAGAGATTATTTGGACCTCTGAAGAAATGCGCACCTATGAGGAGGGATGTCTTTCAATTCCAGATTTTTTTGCTGATGTAACACGGCCAGAAAAAATCAAAGTTAGATATTTAGATGAAAAATCCAAACTTATTGAGCGAGAAGCAGACGGCCTGCTAGCTACCTGTATTCAGCACGAAATTGACCACTTAGAGGGCAAGTTATTCATTGATTATATCTCGCGGCTAAAGCGAGAAAGAATAACTAAGAAATTCCAAAAACTGGCCAGACTTGAAAGAGCATAAAGATGAGAATTATCTTTATGGGAACTCCAGATTTTGCAGCCGCTTCGCTTAAAAAAATCATTGAAGCAAATATTGAGCAAAAACATAATGTGGTTGGTGTTTATACCCAACCACCGCGCAAAGCAGGGCGTGGTAAATCTTTAAAAAAATCTGCAGTGCATATTTTAGCTGAAAAAAATAACATAAAAGTTTTCACACCAAAAAACTTTAGGGATCAAAAAGATATTGATGTTTTCGCTAGCCATAAAGCAGATGTAGCAATCATTGTTGCCTATGGCTTGTTATTGCCTAAAGCTATTTTAGATGCACCAAAATTTGGCTGTCTTAATCTACATGGCTCGCTATTACCACGTTGGCGCGGCGCTGCACCAATTCATCGCGCTATAATGGCGGGTGATAAAAAAACTGGGGTAATGGTAATGCAAATGGACGAAGGTTTAGACACTGGAGCTGTTGCCCTAACAAAAGAAATTCCTCTAAAACCAAATATTACAACAGGTGAATTGCATGATGAGATGAAAATCATCGGCGCTGATTTATTACTCCAAGCATTAGACGACTTAGAGCATGGCAAACTTAAATTTATTGCGCAAAAAGGAGAGGGCATTACCTATGCTAAAAAAATTAGCAAAAGCGAAGCAAAAATAAATTTCTCTTTAAGCGCCAAGCAAGTATTAAATAATATTCACGGCCTCTCCCCTTTTCCTGGTGCTTGGCTAGAAATTGAATTAAATGATAAGCTAACTCGAGTTAAAATTATCTCGGCACAATTGCTTGAAAAAAGCGGCAAGGGGGGAAAAATAATTGATAATCAATTTACAATCGCTTGCGCCTCACAATCCATCAGACCAATAAAACTTCAACGTCAAGGAAAAGGCATTGTCGAACTAGACGCATTTTTACGTGGCGCTGGTGAATTAAAGGGAAAACAATTAAGCTAATGTTTCGCTATGCTTTAACAATTGAATATGATGGGACGAATTTTTTTGGCTGGCAAAAGCAAAAAACTCATCGCTCTGTGCAGGGTGAAATTGAAGCCGCAATAAAAAAATTCTCTGGTGAAACAGTTGCAACCCAAGCAGCAGGTCGCACCGATAGAGGCGTGCATGCTAGGGCGCAAGTTGCTCATTTTGAATTATCAAAACAATGGGATAGCTTCCGTATAAAAGAAGCAC
>JALSJY010000006.1 GCA_026989045.1 Hyphomicrobiales bacterium
TATTAACTCCATTTAATACGTTGATTTTAACTCATTTAAAACTACGAAATTTATTTTTATACACAGCATATTTTTCATACCTGAATTCAGCGGGTAAAGGCCTAACGCCGCAAATCACCGGCAGTAAAAAGCAGAGCGAGGAACGAGCGGCGCTTTTTACTGTCCGAGTGCATTTGCCTTGTTATGCGTTTTATGTCGCCTCATTCGCACCCCCGCTTTGACTGAACACGTTGATGAATTTCTCTCCTTTCCGTATTTTTAACAACATGGAATATAATGACTTTGGCGAATAGATGCTTAATATTTCTTGAACAGCAGCTTTCGCCGCCCGGTAATTCTTAATATCTTGCTCCTTGCTGTCAGTCCAGAATATTGATGGGCTATCGAGCATTTTTACCCTGTCCATTTCTTGTGGGCTGAGTGATTTATAATCAACCTTGTAGCGCTCTCTATAGTCAACCTGCATCGCCACGCCTTCATCAAACCAAGTTGGTATTTTTGTTTGATACGCCCAGTAACCTAATACTTCCCTCATTTGTGCATGCATTAATTCATGAGCAAGCAAATTTACGTCGTGTGATTGGCTATTTACCACAACATACTGTTCCCACGGTGCCGCAAATGCTTTTCCGGGAAAGTTACCTAGCCCATATTTTCTCGCATTTTTAGTAGTACCGGTTATAACAATTATAGGAAGGGCAGTGAATGAGCCATATTTGTTTCTTATCCTTTCTTTTGATTCATTTAGCAAACCGAGAATAGCTTTATATTCACTTTCTTCGAGCGCCGGATCTATATAAAGGTTTTTTGAGATATTATTGAAATCAGAATACTCAATTGTTGACAGCCAAAAAACATGAGAATAGGCGAATGCAGTGCCTGCAAATACAAAAATAGCGATCCCTGCTACGATTCTTGCTAACTTCCTCACTTCGCCACTCCTACCATATTGGATGCTCCTTACACGCATAACGCCTCACATCACCGGCAGTAAAAATCAGAGCGAGGAACGAGCGGCGCTTTTTACTGTCCGAGTGCATGTGATTGTTAGGCAATTTATGTCTAAATTCGTCCCTTTTCGACAAGCCTTCTGTAATGCTCCCCTAGTGCTGTAAGACGACAAGATTTGCTTTCCATTGCCGCATTCCACATGTGCGCCGCTCCATCTGGCACCAGTAAATTTAGTCGGTTATATCGTTGTAGAATAGCAAACTTTTCAGTGTTATCAGGATCAGGGGGAGGCATTCCCTCATCACGACCTTTCATTTCTGGTTCAAATGTAGGGTCAAGTTGAAAAGAAAAACCAGGTGCAGGGAAAAACTCAGTAATTCTTCGCAGATCATCTATAGCAATAGCTGGTGAAGTTTTTCTTAGAGAAACGAATTGCCTAACATTTGTTTTGAATACAGGTCTCTGTTCCCACGCACCAAGAGACTGATCTATATGTGCGTATATGCTACCAGGAGTAATATCTCCCGTAAGGTTGGCGGCACTTCCGTTAAGAGCATCTACCAATAAAGTTGTGAAAACCCCCCTTCCATTTTCTTCAGTTGCGTACTGATCTTTAGTTGATGCAGTTAATACGGTAAGCCCCTCAGACAAGGATGCAAGCTGACCTGAATTTGGTGGGGTTCCAGCAACTCCCGAATGACAACTATCAAGGATAATTATTTTATTCTTTGCAGGTGAACTATTTGCGAAAGTGAGAATTTCAGATAAAGATACACCTTCATCTCCTCTGCTAGAATCCGTTGCCAGTAAATAACCACCAATGGCTTCAATGTGACCATGCCCAGCAAAGTAAAACAGAGCAATATCAGCATCTGCTTTAAATAGCAGATCAATTTGATCTTTCAATTCGCCTCTATTGACTTTTTCGGCTGGGCCAGTACCTGTCAATAAACGACAATCAAAGTTTACGGCTCCACCGTCATGACGCTCTAGCACAGCTTTCACTTCATGGGCATCATTCACGCAACCGTGCAATGAGCCGCCATGCTCATAGTAATTAATCCCAACAATAAGTGCGATACGCATGTAATATCACCCCTTATAGACTATCGATAAAGTCTTCGATTGCTTTCCATGTCCACACTTTTGTATTCACACCTACTACATTAGTCCTGTCATCTTTATAGATCCAAATTCCTAGAACTTTTTTCTTTTCTTCCCTTGCACAAGCTATTTCCCATTTTTGGCCAGTAGATGTAAGAGAGTTTTTGCTAATAAGTGCTATCACTCCATCAGAGCGTTTAATTCGAGTGCGAACCTTTTCCTTCCAGCCCGAGTCATATGCGTTTTTTACGGACATATCGATATATTCAAAAGGGGAGTTCGTATTTAGCGACTGTCCTTTCAACAGATCTCTTTGTTTTTCATCTTCAATTGCAAAAGCCACAAAAATTGTTTTTTTAGTTGCCATTATTACTCTCCATAGTGTGTTTTGGTTGTTTGATGATTGCCTAACGCCTAGCATCACCGGCTGCCAAAAGCGGTGTGGTTGTAGCGTAGCGAAAGCCGCGCCGTTTTTGGCAGTCCGCGTGTATGCTTTTGTTAGCCTTAAATTGATGGCACATGAATACTCAATATATTTTCCTTTACAATGCATAGCTGCTTGTCTCTTTCTTTCCTTAATTCCTCATAATTCTTTGGATTTGAAGATAGTAACTGGGCATACAACTGCCTTGTCAATAGTAATGTCCCTGCTTGGTAGATTTCACATCCACTATTTTCAATAGACTGAATGTTCTCACATTCATTTTTAAGTGCATCTGTCGGTGACAGTTTCTTTTCAATCCCTTCAGTAATTAGTGACTCGCAAATTGACTCTAGAAAAGATACTACTGAATCTGCTTCAGTAGGTTTGTATCCTGATGGTGGCATAGTTAAATTCTCCGATTTACAAGCCGCTTTCTTTTGCTAGTTGCATTGCACTGTAGCAATCAGTGATTGCACGATATTTAACTGCTAACAAAGCAAAAAATACGATTGCCTGCATTAGTAAAAAAGCTTGTGAAACCATTAGTTGATTGTTGTCAATGGTAATTAGGTGTTCATTAAGATATGATTGTGGAAGGTATCTTGAGATGCTGTAAATAATGAAACATGGAACAAGTGATCCAACACCCAGCTTCCACACTGCGCACATCGTATTCTTCCACCCTTCAATAGACTTCTTAGAGTACTTTTGCTCAGGGTTATTGGTGTTAACGATTTTTAGCGAAAGTTCATTCATTATTTGAGCAAGCTTTATAGAGGCGATTATACCAATCACTACGAAAAAAATCGCCCATGTGTAAAGGCAGAGGAACCCAACAAATGTTGCTACTAATTCATGGAATGCGTTGTTAGTCATGATTCAATTCCTCTTTTTGCCCAAGTGGAAGCAAATTTTCGAATAAGAATAAAAGTAGCAAAAACCCCCATCGAACCTAGAGCCGCTCCCCAAGCAGATGACTCATAAACTAAATAAACATCTTTGAAAAATGGAATTAAAGCGCCAGTCATACCAGCCGCTAAAGCAAGAAAATATTCTATCCCACTGAGCCTTACTCTAAACAATGCACCCAGTACCAATGGCAAAAGGCTGATTTGAAATGCCCAGCAGAGGTAAAGAAATTCCGCCGCGTATTCGATACCATGTTTCTGCTTTAGATAAGGAAACAAGTATGAAATCAAAACAAATCCTGCGATCATTAATAATGCTGTAGTTACCCTTGGTCGAATCAGTGACGTTCCTTTTACAATGCGAGAAGCTATGTCTTTGTCTACCGTGAATGAAATTCCAGCGATATAAGAGTCGAGGGACGAAAAGGCTAAACTAAGTATGGTTATTAGAAGCAATGATACTATAGTAATACCAAGCACCCCATCGTCTAAAAGAGATACAGCAAATTCAATTATAATACTGTAAGCATCAACCTCTGCACTGAAAAAATACATTTTTAGTAAGATACCAAAGAAAATAGCTAGAACCCACGAAAACGCAGAATAAAGCCCCACAGTTAGATTGGCATTTGCTAGCAACGATCTGGTTTGTTCAAGTTCGCTATGGTTGGTCTCGACAGAAATCAACCGTTGATATTGCCCGACATCTACTAATTGGTAAAAAACGTTTGCTACAAGTAAGTTAAACAGAAGTCCATACCCTAGGTTAAATGGAGTATTCAACTGAAATGGATCTGCTGCTTGCTTTGATACATCATTATAACCAATGACTAATGACACACCAATCCCAATAACAAATACAACAAGAAGGGCCGGAAAGAGCCAGTTCACTCTTATTCCAGCAACCACATGAGATCCAGGAATGTTTTGTAGATGCCAGTAATATGACAAAGCAACTAGCAAAATAGTAGCCGCTATCAATAAACTCAAGGAACTTGCTAGAAAACCCACAAACGAAAGTTTGATTGCCAACAATGAAATAACCGCTGAAAAAGCAACGAGACCTATAAATAGCTGAATAGTATCGGTGAAAACAACAGCTTTAAATCCAGCAACAATCATATAGCTTGCCGCAACAAGAACAATAAGAGCAAACAAAGCAGTCTTTAAATTAAAAACTGCTTGATCTGACGCCTCGTAGTTGGCTGCTTTAAATAATATTTCTGTCGCAAATGATCCTGCGAAATCCGCTTCGTACATTGCCGTCCCAATAATTGCGATCAATGATATTATAGATGCTACATATGTCAGCGAACGGGATAATCTACTGCCAATAAATCCGTGAACCGTATCTGTATCATCCGATACGATAATATCATCAAGTACCCCTCTTTTAATTAACCACCCCAACAAAACGTATCCAAGCAACCAAAATAGAGGTACCCAGATTACCCAAATTCCGTATTGATAACCCCAAGTGGCAAAGAGCGTCAGAGCAGCAACTTGTAATCCATAGGCAACAGAGCTGTTTATAAAGTTGATCGGTTTTATTCTGTGAGATGCTACATGATAGTCATCTAGCGTACTCGGCTTGTCCATTGAGAATGACAGCAAAACATACTTTATTGGGATTAATATAAGTATTGCAGTTATGATCAAAACAGTCATATTACGTATCTCCTTAAGTATGTCATGGTGCTCATGTGTTCATATCTAGGCTAACGCCTTGCTCAGCGGCAATTTACAGCGTGGTTTGGTTTGCGTAAAATTGAGCGACAGCGAATACGCAAACCAAACCACGCTGTAAATTGTCCGCTGGAGCTATTTGTTAGCTTTTCTTGTATTCACTAAGTTTTTCCAGTAGTTCTTTTCTTGTTGTAGGAATAACATCATTATCATTAATGATAAAATCCATATTGCAGCTTGTAACTCCTGGACTATACGACCAAGGTTTTTCAAAATCCGCATCTTCTTCAGGACGCAGAAACTGGCATGTACCCGATTGCGCTCCATTTGCAATTTTCAATGCTGAAACAACATTGGTTATCGACATTGAAACCAATTGAATAAGCAAGGCAACTTTTTCCACTTTCCAATTTATTGAAGTTCTTTTAGACCTTATGCTTCTATTTTTCTTTAACGCCCCTACAGATTCAATTTTAAAAAATGTAGATCCATGTTCGGACGAGCCTATCATTTTCATTTCGTCATTGGGTGGAGCTACTCCGTATTCATGCTCTAACCCTACAGCTAGAGAAAAGCCACCAGAACGAACTCTAAAACCATGTTTGATACTGTTGTACTCATCAACATGATTCATATCAATAAATTCATGAGCTAATTTTTGCCACAGCGAGGAAAATAATTTTATTGTTTGTGCGTTTCTCTCGGTATCAGGCTTGTAGCACTGGAAAATCAATTTTGAAACGGATTTCCATGACACCTGCTCTATATTTAGCTTTGTATGGAGTTCATTGCGATAGCCGCCAATATTTTTAACTAACTGACGTAATTCTTTGTTTGAACATTTTGCTATCCAAGCATAAGCACAATTCGGGGCTTGAATATATGCCCCCAATAATGAAAACATAGTTTCCATTGCGTGATGCAGTGTTGCTCTAAGTGCAATGGCGGCTCTTTTTTCATCCTCCGATTCGATATGCACATCAAGCAAATAATCAAAATATTTTGTATCGATACCTTCGAGAAATTCACTATTTCTTTCAGCTATATCAATTTCCCAGATACAATATGGCTCTTCATTTACGATAAATATTGAATTTTGCACCATATATTCCACTTTGAAAGCTAACGGTTAAGCTGTGGGGCGCGCAGCGCAGCGGAGCGTCCCAACCAGCGCATGGTTAGATTGAACAATGCTGCACTCTTACCGCACACACCCAAATATCCTTACCCCGCCAACAGCAGAACCTGCCTTTGGCACTTGCCTGCCGAAGCTGTGCAGTGTTGCCGCAACCCCCAGCGAAATGCGCCGCCTTGAAGACTTGATGCTACTACATGCCTTTGCTACGGGCACTTCATTTTACAAACTGCGGCTGTATATGCGGGGCATTTTGCCCAACGCCAATTGGCAAGCATTGTGATACATCAGAGCCATGCCAACGTATGGCGTAATAACAATAAAACCAAATAATCTAACGCTTTGCATAAGGGGCCGCCGGGAATAAAACCCTTGTGCTTGCCATACCGACAAAACCCAAAAACCCCGACCAGCTCAAATTCAACGCCGCAGTAGGCGGTCCCTTTGATGCAATTGTTAGATCAGGCAATATGACTATTGCCCCTCAAACTCAACGCCACCGCCTGACCATAAAACCCGAATATAGCACAAAACCTGGACGCCATTCCTAACTGGATGCCACTAATAAACGGACAAATAACCTCATAAAATTGCCGTTTCGATTCATTCCAGATTGGATGCTCGTAAATTGCCGATAG
>JALSJY010000007.1 GCA_026989045.1 Hyphomicrobiales bacterium
GACCAAAAAGCCTGCAATAATTGGCGCAGTTGAAAAAGTTTCTAAATCCCGTCGTAATGGCGTTGACCCCGATGAGATTTTTAAAACCTACGGAGCTGATACTGCTCGCTGGTTTATTCTATCTGATTCTCCCCCTGAAAAAGACGTTGAGTGGTCTGATGCTGGTGTTGAGGGTGCATATAGATTTGTGCAGCGCATCTGGAAACTTGTTTTAAACTCAAAAATTATTTGTCAAAAACCTGTTATTGTGGCGCAAGAAGATAAGGATGCAAAAAAGCTATTAAAAACCATTCACCGAGCCACCGATAAGATTGGCACAGATATAGAAAAACTTCGTTTCAACAGAGCTGTCGCACAAATATATGAAATGACCAATGCTATAAGCCAGTTTTTACCCATTGTAGAAAAAACTCCATCAAGTGCAAATCTTAGCGCCTTGAGAAATGGTATTGAGTTTTTAATTCAACTAATTGCACCCATGACCCCACATTTGGCAGAAAGCTGCTGGGAGCATTTGGGTAAAGAAAACCTAGTGTGCGATCAAGCGTGGCCAAAAGCTGATGCCTCTTTGCTTGTTGATGATGAAATGACGCTTCCTGTACAGGTAAACGGAAAAAGGCGCGGGCAGATAATTGTGCCAACAGATGCCTCAAAAGAAACTATTGAACATCAAGCCTTGTCTCTTGCTGCTATATCTTCCATATTAGATGGCAAATCACCTAAGAAAATAATCTATGTTCCAAATAGGATCATCAATGTTGTTATTTAAAAAATATTCTGTTTTTTTAAAATCTTTTATTGCATTAGCTTTTTTATCGCTAGCATTATCAGCTTGTTCTTTTTCTCCCATTTATGGAGATAAGGCTTTTGATAATTCTAACATCAGGCTTTCTTATTCCGAGCCAAAAACACGGCTTGAACAAATTATCTATTCTGATTTAAGATTAAAATTAGGTGAGGAGGCAAATTCTGACCTACTAACAATTGCTGTTTCAAGCTCCACTCGCTCTATTGCAAGAACTGGCAATGGGCTACCATCATCAATCAGCGAGGCTATTGTAACAGCTAGAATTAAAATTGTAGATTTTAACGATGAAACAAATATTATTTTTTCTGGCACAAGATCTGCCGCCACCAGCTACTCCACCAATGGCCAAATAATTGCCGACAAAAAAGCACTTGAAGACGCACAAGAGCGTGCCGCACTTGAGTTAGCACAAATTATACGCCTAACACTTATTGGCTCTCCTACAAAAACCAATGATAACAGCCAATGAGTTCACTAAAGGCTCATCAGGTGATGGCTTTTATCAATAAGCCCTCAAAAACAAATGGTATATTTTTATTCTATGGGCCAGATAATGGCTTAATATATGAAAACTCAAAAAACCTAGTAAATTATCTTGATAAAAATCTTGTTGGTGGCTTATCCAAAATCACCCTTGAAATTGATGAAATTTTAACTGATCCATCAATTTTAGAGCAAGAGGCAAATTCCATTCCAATGTTTGGCGGCAAGCCCTGTATCAGGGTGCGCGGAGCTAATAAGTCGCTCACGCCAACTATTAAATTATTGGCCGAACAGGACTTGCAAGCGATTATTATTCTTGAGGCAGGTAATTTAACATTACGAGACAGCTTGAGAGCATTTATTGAAAAAGATAAAAACTCACTCACCCTGCCATGTTATGCAGATAACCAGCAAAATCTTAGTAGTTTAATCAGGCAATCATTTCAAAAAGCTAATATCTCAATCGATCAAAATGCAATTTCTACCTTAATTGGGTTTTTAGGAAATGATCGCGAGATCACCCGCCGTGAAATAGAAAAACTCACCCTTTACGCAATGGAAAGTAAAACCATTAACGCCAATGAAATCATGCTAATTTGCGGTGATAACTCCACCCTGACAATTGACAATATCGTTGACAATACAGGCACGGGGCGGGTTGATTTACTCGATAAAAATATTAAACAGGCTTTTGCTGTAAATATTGAACCTCAACGCATGTTAATTTCTGCCCTTAATCATTTTTCTATGCTTAGAAAATTACGCGCGCAAATGGAAATCGAAAACCGCTCAGCAGCTGATATTTTACAATCTCATAAACCAAGGCCGCATTTTTCTCGTAAATCAGCCCTAGAGCAGCAATTGCGCCTTTGGAGTGACCAACGATTAGCCCTTGCTAGCGACAGGGTTTATCAAGCAATTGCCCAAAGCAGAAAATCAGCCACCCTAGAAGCCTCAATAACACACCGAGCATTAATGGCAATCTCAGTTGCAGCGGCAAGATATTAGGTTTGCTATTTAAAGGTTGGCTGGTTTTACAATTCCCTGCCTTCTCCCCTTGCTATATGCTATGACACGGTGTCTCAAAGGGACAAACGAAGGGTTAAAGAAGCAACAGCCAGAAACAATACTTCGTCGTCATACCGTGCTTGACACACTATCCAGCAGATCGCTGTCTAACGAGCGTAAGAATCTACTCAATTTGCAAAGGGTTTAATGCGTCAAGGACTTGACGCTGCTGGATTGCGCATCGGGGTGCGCAATGACGATGGAGGAACAAATAACAACTAAAGAAACTGGCAACTCTCTTCTCAATCAAACCTCGTTGTCATGCTGAACGAAGTGAAGCATCTTATTAAAAACAAAAGACTTTTCGCTATCGCTCAAGGTGACAAATTTTTAATACCTACCAAATAAACAAACCCCTACTGGCCAAGCAATCTTGCAATAATATCATCAAGCTGCTCAAGGGACTTATAGCTAATGCTTAAGCGACCCTTATTGCCACTATCGTCAATACCAACGTTAAAACCAAGTGCGTCTGAGAGCCGCTTTTCTAATGCTATTATATCGGTGTTTTTTCGTTTTGTTGCCTTTTTAGACTTTGCTCTGCCACCAATCAACTCTTGGCTTAACACCTCAGCCTGGCGAACAGAGAGCCCTTGTGAAGCTATCTTTTTTGCCAAAGCAGATGGATTTTTCGCCGTTATTAAGGCTCTCGCATGCCCCGCGGTTAATTCTCCAGCTGAAAGCATATCACGCACGTCCTCAGGTAGTTTCATTAAGCGCAAAGTATTGGCAACATGAGACCTGCTTTTGCCAATAACCTTAGCTAAATCACTTTGCGTATAACTAAATTGTTCAATCAACTGCTCATAACCCATTGATTCCTCAATGGAATTTAAGTCCGCACGCTGCACGTTTTCAATTATTGCAAGCTCTAAAGCCTCACTATCATCAACTTCTTTAATGATAACAGGAACTTCACTAAGCCCCGCCCTTTGCGATGCTCTCCAACGCCGCTCACCCGCAATTAGCTCATAACTTGTGTTATCATCAGCATCTGGACGCACTAATAATGGTTGCATCACCCCTTTTTCGGCAATTGAAGCGGCTAGTTCATCAAGCTGATCTTCAGCAAAGCTCCTGCGAGGGTTTGCCTTATTAGCAATAATTTTTTCAATAGCTATATATTTCAAACCATCAGATTGAGCCTGATCCTGCCCATCATTCACTGCCATATCGCCAATTAAGGCCGCTAAACCTCTACCCAAGCGTGGTGACTTTTCACTCATTTTATTTCCCTACATTAAAAATTCTAAAATTATACCGTAAAATATCATTCATGCGGCGTTTAATTGTCTTTCACGGCGAATAACCTCTGTTGCAAGCTTTAAATAGGCCTGCGAGCCAGCACATTTTAAATCATATAACAAAGCTGGCTTACCATGCGAGGGCGCCTCTGAAAGGCGCACATTTCTAGGAATAACACTATCATAAACCAAATCTCCAAGCTCACCCCTAACATCTTCAAGCACCTGATCACTTAAATTATTACGCCCATCATACATGGTCATAACCACGCCCTGAATATATAAAGACGGGTTTAGCGAGGCTCTAATATGCTCAATTGTTTGTAATAATTGAGAAAGCCCCTCAAGCGCAAAAAACTCACACTGCATTGGCACAATTACCGCATCTGCCGCAGCCAAGGCATTTATAGTCAAAAGATTTAATGACGGTGGACAATCAATCAACACATAAGAAATTGGCTTTCCATCTATTTGCAAACCCTCTTCAGCAGCCCTTCTAATCGCATCACGCAATCGAAACGCCCTATCTGCTTGATCTGCAATACTTAATTCTAACCCCAACAAGTCCATAACAGACGGAACAACAGCAACATTTGGCACTTGAGTTGGGGTAATTGCCTGTTTTATATCAGCCTCGCCTAACAAAATCTCTAATGATGAAACATCACGCCCTTGCCGTGAAAGACCAATACCTGTCGATGCATTCCCTTGCGGATCAACATCAATCAACAACACCCGCTCACCAACCGCTGCCAAAGCAGTTGCTAAATTTATTGCCGTTGTTGTTTTTCCAACACCACCCTTTTGATTTGCAAGGGTTAAAACACGTGGCCGCACAACAGTCTCCTCATTCATAATCTTTCGCTATTTTTTTATCGGCATCTTGCCCAAAATTGGCAATAAACCATCAATTTCCAGCACAACACCAGAAACATCTATAACATTTGGGTATGTTACCACATTAAACTGCCATCTGACACGCGCTTTTTTGAGTTCTTCAGCATATTCTTTACCTTTTAAAAAAATAGCGCGGGTTTTTTTACCCCAAATCTGATTGGAAAAACCCAATAAATTATCAAGTGAGGCCAATGCCCTCGCACTAATTATGTCGGGTGTTACGCCATCATTTAGCTTAAAATTCTCAATTCTACTGTCTTTAACCAAAATATTTAAACCCAACTCCCGCTTAACAGCCCTTAAAAACGCCACCTTACGGCTATTTGCTTCAACCAAAACAAATTCAACCATAGCGCCATTTAGTTTTGCTTTTTTTAATGCAATAGCCAAAACAATTGCAGGAAACCCACCGCCCGAACCAAAATCCACCACTAAATTTGTTTCTTTGTTAAAAAATTTCAACAATTGTAAACTATCCGCAATATGACGAGACCAAAATTCATCTAAAGTTTCACGTGAAACAAGATTCTGCACTTTCTGCCATTTAAATAACACCTGCTCAAAGCTTGCAAAATCTGCAATAATCTCGCTCAAACCCTGCCCTAAATCAATATCTGAACGCCTTAACTCAACCTCAAGCTGCTTAAAAAAAACCTCTATATCAAAATTCTTATTCAATTTTATCACTCCTTGCGCCAAAATTACCTTTATTTATAAGGGCAAGCAATAAAGTGATAGTTGCTGGTGTAATGCCCTCAATTGCCTGCGCTTGCGCTAAGGTTTGAGGTTTTGTTTGAATAAGAATTTGCCTATTTTCTTCTGACAGTCCAACAATCTGCGAAAAATCTACCCAGCTTGGTATAACGGTTTTTTCAGCTCTTTTCACCGCCTCAATATCCGCACTCTGTCGCTTAAGATAAACAGAATATCTAGCATCATTATTTAATTGTTCAAAAATATCTGCTTCAATTGTAGTTAATTGCGGCCATATAGCTTCAATGTCAGAGAGGTTAACACTTGGATATGATAATAACTCAAAGGCTGAGCGCCTCACCCCATCTAAATTAACACTTAAACCAAATTCCCTGGCTTTATTAGGAGAAATTTTCAAATCATTGAGCATATCCAAACCCAAGCCCAGTTTTTTCTCTCTTATAGTGAAGCATTTCTCTCGCTCCTTAGAGACTAAACCATGTGCTATCCCCACTGGGGTAAGTCTTTGGTCGGCATTATCTGAGCGCAAAAACAATCTAAATTCGGCACGAGAAGTGAACATTCTATAAGGCTCTGATATACCCTTAGTAACAAGATCATCAATCATCACACCAATATAAGAATTTGTGCGAGAAAGCACCATTACAGGCCTGTCTAGCGCCTTAAGGGCGGCATTTGCGCCAGCAATCAAACCCTGTGCTGCAGCCTCTTCATAACCAGTAGTGCCGTTAATTTGTCCCGCCAGAAAAAGCCCTGATAATAACTTTAACTCAAGCGAAGTTTTAAGTTCTCTTGGGTCAATATAATCATACTCAATTGCGTAACCAGGTTGGGCAATTTCAACATTTTCTAAGCCTTTTAAATTACGTAGAAAATCTAACTGAACGTCAGCAGGAAGTGAAGTAGAAAGACCATTAGGATAAATTAAATCATCGTCAAGTCCTTCAGGCTCAAGAAATATTTGATGACTATCACGGTCTGAAAATCTTATAATTTTATCTTCTATTGACGGGCAGTAACGTGGCCCCTTAGCCTCTATTTGCCCTGAAAAAATAGCTGACAAATGTAGATTTTTCTCAATAATTTCATGGACTTGCTTGTTAGTATAGGTAATATGGCAGCTCACCTGTGGATTAGAAATTTTTTCATTCATAAAAGAAAACGGCATAGGCAATTCATCGCCAACCTGCTCTTCTAACACAGAAAAATCTATAGATTTTTTAAAAAGGCGGGCAGGTGTTCCTGTTTTTAACCTTCCCAATCTCAAGCCAAGTATTTCTAATCTTTTTGATAGGCCTAGAACAGACTTATCGCCCATTCTACCAGCCTTGGTTTTTTTATCCCCTTGATGAATAATACCACGCAAAAATGTTCCCGTACATAGTACCACAGATTTGGTTGCAAATACCTGCCCGTCTAGTGTTTTTACCGCATTAACAATATTATCTTTAGCCTCAATATCATCAACCTCAGCCTCAATAATAGTTAGGTTATCGTAATTAAACAAACATTGCTGCATAGCTTGT
>JALSJY010000008.1 GCA_026989045.1 Hyphomicrobiales bacterium
TTCCTATAGTTGAAAATCCACCATTAGCACGGGCTTTATTTGCTGTTGTGGAAATAGATCAAAGCATACCAACAGAGCATTTTAAGGCAGTAGCAAAAATTATTGGCTATGTTATGCAACTTAAACAAAAAGCAAATTGGAGTTCTTAAGTTGGTTCTTAGGGAAATATCAAAAATTAGAAAAACTTTTTTTTGAGATTCCGTTTTAGTAAAAAACCATCTAAAAATAATTATAGACTGATTCGAATAGGGCTTTTATGCTAAGCAAAGGCATATTCGATTATAAGGCATAGGAAGAATTTGTGACATCTCTTAATAAGGACCATTATCCAGAACCTGTAGTTTCAAAATCTAGTAATGGCTCTGGCTTATTGCGAGTGTTTTTTCTTGCATTAGTATTTGTTGCTATTGCTGTTGCAGTCGCTATGGCTGGTGATAATTTGCCAGGTGAATTTATATTATTGGTTTTAGGTTTTTTATCCATTCTTGGGGTGTTTTGTCTTTTTGCTTTGGCATCAGGTTTTTTAAGAACATCAATGGGAGAGAAAAAAAAATCATTAAGCGATGCAATTGTTGATAGCCTTCCTTATGGTGCTGTTGTGTGTGAGCGTGAGGGAAAAATTATTTATGCTAATGCAAAATATTGCGAATTTTCACTAGAATCTGCAAATGGATTGCCTGTTGGTGTGGCGCGATTATTTGCTAATGCAACAGAAGCGAGCGAGGCTGTTTTTCGCCTCTCAAGAGCTGCAAGAGAGGGTCGTCCAGCAAGTGAGGATATTCGCCTAACCAAATCATTGGATAGCTTAGATGAAATCTCGCTTGGTCATGTGTTTTGGTATCGCGTTAGTGTAAGGGCGTTGCCAAAATCCCAAGGGATAAAAAAGCCTTTGGTATTATGGTCAATTGAAGACATATCACGTGATAAGGATAGCCAAGAGAATATATTTCTGGAGCTACAAAGGGCAATTGATTATCTCGATCATGCACCAGCTGGGTTTTTCTCGGCTGATGCTAATGGTGTTATTAAATATATCAACTCAACATTAGCTGATTGGTTGGGTTATGATTTAGCTGAATTTGAAAATGATCAATTAACAATGGCTGAGATTGTTAGTGGTGACGGCGCTTCATTATTAAAGGGGGGGCGTGGTGATGGCGAGATAAGAACAGAGATTATTGATATTGATTTGGTGAGCAATGATGGCACAAGCATGCCAGTTAGATTACTGCATAGAGCTGCTAGAATGGCAGAGGGAGAGTTGGGGGAAACTCGAACCTTGGTGCTTGATAGAACCAGTGGTATTGATAGTGAAGAAGAGTTGAGAGCTGCAGAAGTTCGCTTTTCTAGATTTTTCAATGATACCCCCTTTGCTATTGCAACTCTTGATAGTGAGGGGCGTATTGTTAGAACCAACGCACCATTTGCACGCACCTTTGGCATTAACACTGAAGAGCAGGCAATAGAATACCAGCAGATTATCAATTTAATTCCCAAAGAATCACGAGAAGAAATCAAGAATGCAATAAATAAGGCTCTAGAAAAAAAGGTTGATATTGAGCCGATTGATATTTTGCTTTCAGAAAAAACTGACCATGCAGTTCGTTTATACGTTACTAGCTCTGAAAAAATGCAAGATAGTGATGAGAGGGTCATTATTTATGCACTAGACATGAGCGCACAAAGAAAACTTGAAGCACAGTTTGCTCAGGGGCAGAGAATGCAGGCTGTGGGTGGGTTTGTTGGTGGTGTGGCGCATGATTTTAATAATGTTCTAACCGCTATCATTGGCTTTTCTGATTTGCTTTTATTAAAGCATAAAGTGACTGATCCATCATTTAACGATATTAGATCAATTAAAGAAAGCGCTGATCGTGCGGCTGGGTTGGTGCGGCAATTGCTAGCGTTTTCACGTATGCAGACTTTACGCCCTCAGGTTTTAGATGTGCAGACACAAATTGATGAGATGCAGGTTTTTTTAAAGCCGATAATTGGTGAAAAGGTAACAATAGAAGTTTCGCACAAGGTTGATCTATGGTCGATAAAAGCTGATAACACACAGTTAGATCAGGTGATTACCAACCTTTGTGTTAATGCAAGTCACGCTATGCCTGATGGTGGGAAAATATTTATCCGCACTAGCAATGTTAGCCCGCAAGAGGCAGAAAAATTTGATTTTCGTGGAATGCCAGCGGCAGAATATGTGATGATTGAGGTTGAAGATACTGGCACTGGCATGAGCGAAGATGTTTTGAAAAAGATATTTGAGCCCTTCTTTTCAACAAAAGAAATGGGCAAAGGCACAGGTCTTGGCCTTTCTACTGTTTACGGCATTGTAAAGCAAAGCGGTGGCTTTATCTATCCCCAAAGTATTGTAGGGGTTGGCACTATATTTAGGATTTTCTTCCCGCGCTATATTCCTGCTGCTGAGGAAGTTGATATTGAAAAAGACACCTCTGATAACATTATTAAGGATTTAACAGGCTCTGAGAGAATTTTAATTGTTGAAGATGAAGAGGCGGTTAGGGCATTTGCTGCAAGGGCGCTTAGTGCCACGGGTTATGAAGTGTTTGAAGCTGATGGTGGCGAGGAGGCACTTGAGGTGCTTGATGATATTGACTGGAAGCTTGATTTGTTGGTTTCTGATGTTGTTATGCCAGAAATGGACGGGCCAGCACTTTTGGTTGAGATACGAAAAAAGCTTCCTGATCTAAAAGTGATTTTTGTTTCTGGTTATGCAGAAGAGAGTTTGCGCAATGATATTTCTGATGATCGCTCAGTTGAGTTTTTGGCCAAACCATATTCGCTAAAGAAAATAAACTCTAAGGTAAAAGAGGTTCTGCAATCTGCTGATAAATAAAATGCCACAAAAAAACCCAGCGAATGAAAACAAACACTGGGTTTTTAATTCTTGAATATGGTGCTTATACTAGTTTTGATAAAGTGCCTGATTTTTCTGCCACTAAGTAATAAAAAGCAACACGGCTTTTTTGACGATCACCTTTCATTGCTTCACAAGTGGCAGCAATTGCAGCATCTGCATCACTAGCTGATAATTCTAATTTTTTAGTGCAAAAACCCACACGAACACGATCTAGCTCAGCTGGATCTGAACAAGAAACCAGCGAAGCATCTTTACTTTGTAGGGCAATGCCACAATAATTGACGATTTTTCTTACTACTTCTTCATCTGCATCAGAAATATATTTTTTAACGCCGTCCATATATTTTAAATGTCTATCACTCATGTAACTTCCCCAAAATTGTTGTTTATAATAGTCTCGTAATTGAGACAGCTTCACCTTATACAAATTTCGCCATTTTACAAATTTGTCTGTGGAAATTCTATAGTATAGGAGCAGGTTTGTAGAAAAATAACGCAAATAAGGGAAATTATAGCTTGACAAAATAGAAACAAAATGAGAACAAAGAGGGGACAAAGATAGGTGTGAAAAATGTAAATAAGCATTGCGCCTTTTATAGTGGCGTGAAATAAGGAGAATAGTTATGGCATTAGCAAAATCAAAATCTCAATCAAAATTAAAAGTGATTGAGGGAGGATCTATGGATAAGAATAAAGCATTAGAGGCGGCTCTAGGCCAAATTGAGCGAAATTTTGGTAAGGGTTCCATTATGAAAATGGGCGATAAGGCCATTATGGAAGTTGAAACTACTCCAACTGGATCTCTTGGACTTGATATTGCACTTGGAATTGGTGGCTTGCCACAGGGACGTATTATTGAAATTTATGGACCTGAAAGCTCTGGTAAAACCACATTGGCATTGCATGTTGTAGCAGAGGCACAAAAAAAAGGTGGAATATGCGCCTTTGTTGATGCGGAGCATGCGCTTGATCCAATTTATGCTCGTAAACTTGGAGTTGATGTTGATGAATTATTGATTTCGCAACCTGATGCTGGAGAGCAAGCTTTAGAGATTGTTGACACATTGGTGCGCTCTGGTGCAATTGATGTCTTGGTTGTTGATAGTGTAGCAGCGCTTACTCCTAGGGCTGAACTAGAAGGGGAGATGGGCGATAGCTTGCCAGGTCTTCAGGCTCGCTTAATGAGCCAAGCGATGCGTAAGTTAACAGGCTCTATTTCTCGCTCAAAAACAATGGTTATCTTTATCAATCAAATTCGCATGAAGATTGGTGTTATGTTTGGATCCCCTGAAACAACAACTGGTGGCAATGCACTTAAATTTTATTCATCTGTGCGTCTGGATATTCGCCGCATTGGCGCTATTAAAGATCGTGACGAAATTGTTGGCAATCAGACACGAGTTAAAGTGGTTAAAAATAAACTTGCTCCACCTTTTCGTTTAGTTGAATTTGATATTATTTATGGCGAGGGTATTTCTAAGACTGGTGAGTTGCTTGACCTTGGGGTTAAAACAGGAATTGTTGAGAAATCTGGCTCATGGTTCTCTTACGATAGTCAACGTTTGGGGCAGGGGCGTGAGAATTCAAAGCAGTTCTTAAAGGATAATCCTGAAATAGCTGACATTATTGAGCAAGGCGTGCGCGAGAGTGCTGGGCTTTTATCTGATGAAGAGCTAATTGCAAAAGAGCCAGATGATAATGATGGTTTAATTGAACAGGACTAATATTATAGACTGTTTTATTGATTTTTATGGGCGCTAGCATTTCTAGCGCCCATTTTTGTTATAAAAACTAGATTTGTTTCATCATGCTGGTGTCTTGACCTAGACAGGTAGCTAGTGTGCTTGGTAAAAGGATTTTGTAATTTTTCTAGCGAGCTTAAAAGCGCGCTCTTTTTTTGGGTTTATTATTATGTCTAGCGTTAATCAAGTTCGAGCAAAATTTTTAGATTATTTCGTTAAGGAGGGGCATGAGCTTGTTGCCTCCAGTGCGCTTGTTCCAAACAATGATCCAACTTTAATGTTCACCGCTGCTGGCATGGTGCCGTTTAAAAATGTTTTTACTGGCATTGAAAAACGCCCATATTCAACGGCAGTTTCTTCACAAAAATGCGTTCGTGCTGGCGGCAAGCATAATGATTTAGATAATGTAGGTTTTACTGCGCGCCATCATACCTTTTTTGAAATGCTTGGAAATTTCTCATTTGGTGATTATTTTAAAGAGAGGGCAATTGTGTTAGCATGGAATTTAATAACCAAGGAATATAATATTCCTAAAGAGAAATTGTTGGTTACTGTTTATGCAGACGATGATGTTGCTTATGATTTATGGCGTAAAATAGCGGGTCTTAGTGAAGATAAAATTATCCGTATCAGCACCTCTGATAATTTTTGGTCAATGGGCGATGTTGGGCCATGTGGACCATGTGCTGAGATTTTTTATGATCATGGGGAGCATATTTTTGGTGGCCCTCCGGGTAGTCCAACAGAAGACGGCGATAGATTTGTAGAAATCTGGAATCTAGTTTTCATGCAATATGAGCAATTAGATAAGGAAAATCGTGTTGATTTGCCACGCCCATCAATTGATACGGGCATGGGTTTGGAGAGATTATCTGCGATTATCCAAGGTAAGCATGATAATTATGATATTGATTTATTCACATCATTGATTGACGCCTCTTCAAACGCAACTGGTGCAATTGTTAGTGAGGAGAATAAATCTTCGCATCGTGTAATTGCGGATCACTTGCGCGCAATGTCTTTTTTAATAGCTGAAGGAATTTTGCCATCAAATGAGGGGCGTGGATATGTGCTTCGCCGGATTATGCGCCGTGCCATGCGCCATGCGACATTATTGGGTGCAAAAGAGCCAATAATTCATTCATTAGTTCCAACCCTTGTTAGCGAAATGGGGCAGGCTTATCCTGAATTACAGCTTGGCGAGAGCATGATTGAAGAAACTATTAAACTAGAAGAGGGACGCTTTCTTAAAACTCTAAGCAAGGGGCTATCTATTCTTGATGAGGAGATTTCATCTTTAAGTAAGGGAGATATGCTTGATGGGAGAACGGCTTTTAAACTCTATGATACCTATGGTTTTCCGCTTGATTTAACGCAAGATGCTTTGCGAAATAAAGGAATAAATGTTGATTTAACAGGCTTTGAAAATGCAATGGCAGAGCAAAAAGCAATTGCGCGAAAAAGCTGGGCAGGGGCAGGAGGCAGTGCAACTGATAAGGTTTGGTTTGATGTGGCAGAAATTGCAGGGGCAACCGAGTTTTTGGGATATAAAAGCCAAACTGCTCAAGCAGAAGTTATTGCTCTTGTTAAAGATGGTGAAATTGTTGATGAGCTGGCTAAGGGTGAGAGTGGTTTTGTAATATTTAACCAAACACCATTTTACGCCACCAGCGGCGGGCAGGTTGGTGATGTCGGTATTATATATGCTGATGATATTTCTGCCAACGTCACTGGAGTTAGCAAGCAGGTAGGCGGTGTTTTTGCCCATCAGGTAAAAATTTCAAATGGCATTTTAAAAAACTCAATGGCGCTAACCCTTGAGATTGACAAAAGCACCAGAAAAGAAATCTGCGCCAATCATTCAGCGACCCATTTATTACATGAAGCTTTAAGAGAAATATTGGGAAATCATGTTGCACAAAAAGGCTCACTTGTTTCAGCAGATAGATTGCGGTTTGATTTTTCGCATAGCAAACCAGTTAGTGCTGACGAAATTTTACAAATTGAGCGTTTAGCTAATGAAATAATCATTCAAAATACCGAGGTTGAAACTCGCCTTATGGGCGTTGATGAAGCGC
>JALSJY010000009.1 GCA_026989045.1 Hyphomicrobiales bacterium
TTTGCACCAAGTGGGGTCATAAAATTCTCACTTATTTTGCTTTTTTAGACGCACATAAAATGCACCCTCGCCGCCATGAGCTTGAGAGGCTGTTTCATGCCCTGCTATGATTTGCCTAAGGTTTGCTCCCTGCAACCAAATTGGCAACATTGCGCGTAAAACTCCTCGTTGAGAATTCACTCCAAAAGAATAATCATTTGAGAGTTTTTTTCCCTTACCCGTAATGACTAAAACAGTGCGGTTTTGCCTCGCATGCGCCACGCTTAAAAATCGCACAAGGGTGGCATGTGCTTCATCTTGACGCAAGTCATGCAAATCTAAAGTTGCGTCAATCGCTACCCTGCCCTTTGAAAGTCGCCGGCGCAGGCGTGGCTCAATATTAGAGCTGGCATTTTTTGGTGAAGAAAACACAGGGGTATAAGAGGGAACCCAGCCTTTATATTTTGAGGTAGATTTTAGCTTATCAGAGGTTTTTAATTCCTCAGGCTGGCTCAGAATAACTGCTTGCTCATCAGCAAGTTTTTGGTTTTTTCTAAGCGGGCTGATAGAGCGAGTGACTTTTGACCACAAGTGCCAATCTTCCAAAATAGGAGTTTTTGCCACTTGCTTCTTCATTAGTCCAACTGATCGGTTGCTACTAACTTCCAGTTAGGATCACTTGTTTTAGTATTCCTTGCGAAAGTCCAGCTATCGGCAAGGTTAGCAATTTGATCAGCATTGCCCTCAATTAAATTACCATCTTTATCACGGGTTGCAGAAACAACTTCAGCATAAAATTTAATAGTGACCAGCGCTGTGCGTTTATCTAATTCAGCACTAGCAAACTCAACCTTTGGCAGACCAACAAAAGTAAAATCAACGCTTTGTCCAGCTGCCTCTCTTTGAGAAATAACTGCCTCAAAACCCTCATATACATCTTTTGCAAGTAAATTTTTGAGGGTTTTTTTATCGCCCTGAGCAAATGCTGTTACAATCATTTCATAAGCTGACTTTGCCCCTTCAAGGAAATTCTTAGGCAAGAAGTCTCTATCAACACTAGCAATATCTCTAAACCCTTGCGCTAGCTTTTCATCACCATGGCTGAGTTTTTCAATTTGCGCTTCAAGTTTGAGCGCTCTTTTTTCTTCAACAATATTGACCTCATTAGCTGGATTGTCTGGGTGGAGCGGCACAATATTGTCATCATTATTAGCAATTGGGTTTTTTGCTTTTTTGTCTTTATCGTAAACTCTCTTTGATGCTGGCTTTTCATTGCCTGTTTTTGTGCCAAGCACAGAGCGAAGACGCAACAGCACTACAATAGCAATGCCCAGAAAAATAATTGTTGGTAGATCAAAAAATTCGTTCATGGTGTTTTTCAAACATTTCTTTTTAAAAATTCTTTTTAATAATTATTGAGCCTTTTTAGGTCTCGCAAATCACTGTTTAATACCTATATAATGAATTGCCAACCAAATACCAGTTAACTTTTTCTTGAGGTTAATTATCATTGGCCTGCTAATATGTCTTTTTAGATAAATAACACAAAAGGAGAAAAATACAATTGGGACGGTTATTATTCATTATTTTTTTATTAGTGCCGATCATTGAGATTGGGTTGTTTATTTTACTTGGTGGAGTGATTGGTCTTTGGCCTACTTTATTGGGTGTTGTGGTTACCGCAGTAATTGGCTCAGTAGTAATTCGCGCACAAGGCACGTCGTTAATTGAGGAAATTCGCAAAACTAGCGCCATGGGTGGTTTGCCAGCCAAACAATTAGCTTTTGGCATGATGATAGGCATTGCGGGTGCTTTATTATTAACCCCTGGTTATTTCACCGATACGTTTGGTTTTTTACTATTAGTGCCTAAAATTCGCTCGATAATTTATGAAGAGCTGAAAAAAAGAATTTCTGTTGTTGCTACAAGTTCAACTAGCTCATCGTTTGAGGCAAGTTTTAGCAATAATCAAAATGATAATTACAAACAAGATGAGATAGAAATTGACGAAGATATAATTGATCTTGATCCAAAAGACTGGCGAGATGATTAAATGCATGACATATCGAGTTATTTTGCCAGCTCACGGGGACATAAAGACCAACAGCCAAATATTGACTTAGCAAATCAATTAGTAAAAAATGCTACAAAATCAGATATTGTGCAATTGTTGAATTTTTGTATTTGCGGCACTAAAACGCAAAAATCTGATGCAATAAAAGTGATTTACGAATTAGCTAAATTGCAAGAAGATTTGCTTATTCCACATATTTACACATTGATAAAATCATTAGAAAAAGCTGATAATCGAATGATTTGGGGAATATTGCAGGCATTAAGCACGCTCACTGATGCAGCCCCTGAAATAATTATAAAAAACCTCAATGAAATATTGGCTGCAGCAGATAGATCAAGCGTAATTGCTAAAGATAATATGATGGCGATTTTAACAAAACTTAGCACTCAAAAGCGATTTGCTGATTTTTTAATGCCTGTGATTTTACAAAGGCTTGAACATTCAGCGCCAAATCAATTTCCAACTTATGCTCAATTGGTTGAAAAAATAATTGATGAGAAAAACAAAAATGCTTTCATTGATATTATTATTCAGCGACAAAAATCAATTGCATTGCCAGCTAAACAAAAACGCTTAAATAAAATATTGCAAAAACTTGGTTATTAGTTAGATCGCAATATTTAAATTTTATTCCCAATCACGAATATCAACAAAATGCCCAGCGATTGCCGCCGCCGCCGCCATTGCAGGTGAGACCAAATGCGTGCGTCCCTTAAAGCCTTGACGACCTTCAAAGTTACGATTTGAGGTTGATGCACAACGCTCATAGGGTTTTAGCTTATCATCATTCATTGCCAAACACATAGAGCAACCCGGTTCACGCCAATCAAATCCTGCCTCAATGAAAAGCTTATCAAGCCCCTCAGCCTCAGCCTGTGCTTTTACGAGGCCAGAACCCGGAACAACCATTGCGCTAACGCTAGAGGCAACTTTTCTTCCCTTAATCATCGCCGCCGCCGCTCTGAAATCTTCAATACGACCATTTGTGCAGGAGCCAATAAATACTCTATCAAGTTTAATGTCGGTAATTTTTATGCCAGCCTCTAAACCCATATATTCAAGCGCACGAAGTTTTGAAGCTCGTTTATTCTCATCTTCAATTTCCATTGGATCAGGCACAATTCCCGTGATTGAAACAATATCTTCTGGCGAGCTTCCCCAAGTAACAATTGGCGGCAAAGCGCCAGCATCAAGCACTATTTCTTTATCAAAATGCGCGCCCTCATCGGTGTATAACTCTTTCCATTGAGCAACAGCATTATCATAATCTGCTCCCTTTGGTGCCTGTGGGCGACCCTTTACATATTCAAAGGTTTTACTATCTGGTGCAATAAGGCCAGCGCGCGCTCCACCCTCAATTGTCATGTTGCAAACAGACATGCGCCCCTCCATAGAAAGCGCCTCAATTGCCTCGCCAGCAAATTCAATAACATGGCCAGTGCCACCAGCCGTGCCTATTTCACCAATGATTGCCATGATAATATCTTTGGCCGTAACGCCATCATTTAAAGAACCATTGACCGTTACACGCATATTTTTTGCTTTTGATTGAATAAGCGTTTGCGTTGCTAAAACATGCTCAACTTCTGATGTGCCAATGCCGTGCGCTAAAGCGCCAAATGCACCATGAGTAGAAGTATGGCTATCGCCGCAAACAATTGTCATGCCTGGAAGGGTAAAACCCTGCTCTGGCCCAACAATATGCACAACACCTTGGCGCTCATCTAATTCATCAAAATATTGCACTCCGAAATCTGCGGCGTTTTTTGCCAATGTTTCAACTTGCAAAGCGCTTTGTGGATCAGCAATGCCTTTTGATCTATCGGTGGTTGGCACATTATGATCAACCACAGCAAGCGTGCGTTTTGGGGCGCGAACTTTGCGATTTGAAAGTCTTAAACCCTCAAATGCCTGCGGGCTGGTAACTTCATGCACAAGGTGGCGATCAATATAAAGCAATGATGTGCCATCATCATTATTTGCTATTAAATGATTGTCCCAGATTTTGTCATAAAGCGTTTTTTTATTGACCATTTTTTATACCATTAGATTAAAGAAGAAAATTATTAAGCAGTCTTAGAATCTTAAAGGCAAATTGGTCAAGTTTTATTGCGTCTTTTCTAAAAGCCATAGTGCTTTAGCGCCTTCATAAAGATTTTCCATGATTTGCTTTTCACTTACCCCAAGGCGAGCAGATGGAGAAATATCAACCGTGCCACTGGCATCTGCATCAGAATGTTCACCTAAAACTCCTCGCACAGCAAGGCCAAGCTCTTTTGCTTTTGATTTTATAAGGCTAAGGTCAGTGCCATTTTTGGTAAGATTTGGCAGCTTCATATGAAGCGAGGCTCGCATTGAAGCGCCAATATTTGATGGGCAAGAGGCAAGGTTGCCATATTTTGGCAAGGTGGCAAATTTTGGTAAATATTCTTCTAGCAATTCCACAGCAACATACAATTTCTCAAATATTTCATTTAAATTACCACCCTTTTTCATGCACATGATACGCAAATGATCTTCTTCACCCACCCAGACAATAAAATCCTCAGCCTTGTTAATATACATGCCTCGCCCATATGACCAATCATTGCTAATGCCTGCAGAATTAAGATAAGCATCATTGCTCATATCTTTAAACATTTGGTGGCTATTAACGCGTCTTTGAAATTCCTTTGCGCTTATTTCAAATGGTGAATTTGGGCTAATTGAAAGATATTGTCCATCAAAGCCAGCATGCTCTGCTAATTTTACAAATGCTTTAATTACAAGTTTTTCAAAATCTAGGCGCTGTTGTTTATTCATTGCGCCAGGCAGAGGAAAATCTTTGATATTTCGGGCAACTCGCACCCGCATTGAAACATCTATAAGCCGCTCATCTATTTCACTAAGATTGCATACGCTGTTTGAAAACTCCCAATCATGGCTTTGCTCTATTTTCTTTTCATTTGGAATTTGATGATAATTGCGAATTAGCAAATCAAAAAACTCAGCAAAATCCGCATAATCATTTGCCGCCATTGCATAAGCCCCCATTTGGCTATCTGGATTCTCAATGCCAGAGTTGATTATTTTTATAAATCTTTCTTGCTTATTTTCATCAAGCGATAAAAAATATTCCTCGCTAAAATACCGCGCCATTAAATTATCTGGGTTAGATTTTTTTATTGTTTTTATCTGCTCAAACATTTTTTTATTATTCATTTAAAAATCCCAGTTCTGCCTGCTTAATCTTAGTAAGTTTTTTTGAAATAATTTTATGCGCCTCAATAATATATGCTTTTATTTCTTTTTGAGTAAGCTCGCTAGTGGGGGAAATTGCAACCCATTTTGCTCTAGCGAGATATTTTGCTTTTTCTATTCCGGCTAAAGAGGGTAATATTTCAAAACTAACATCAGAGCATTTAAATTGAATTTGCCATTCGTCTTTATCATTCCAAATAGAGTAAGTTGCAAAAATTTTACCACCAATTTTACCAACACTAGAATTACCCCATTGATGAACAATTTCAACCGCCCTAAGGCTTAAAATAAAAGCTTCAAAATCTTCACGTATAAAAATATCCATTAATTGTATTTTTTACCTGTCTTCTTTGGAGCAAAAATCGACAAGAAAAACCAACCAACACCTACAAAGAAGACACCAAAAGCCGTCAAGCCAAGCCAAGCCGGCATATCAAGGACATAAATCGTTGCTGGATCCCAAATTGGAGCATAAATTTTTCTCTCAATTATTGCCTGTAATAAAGGCAGGCTTGCGGTATCAAAAATATTAGCAAATGGATCATTTTGATACCATACCTGCCCAAGCTTGGGTGTTAAAAGCTCTTGGCTTTTTAATGCAATTGCAATTAAAAAGCCAAATGACATTATACCAATTAACACAAAAAATGTTGCAAATAGACGAATGATAAAAAATAATAAACCCATGCTTAATCCTTAAGTTTTATAAATTATCCCCAGCCTGATTTGACAAAAGACTTTATCTTTTTTTTTCGCCCTAATAATAACAGCAAAATTCCAAAAAAACTTAAAATTATCCATGCAGGGCTATCAAAAAAGAATTGAGCAAAATTTTGTGCGGAAAAAGAGGCAAACCAGTTAAGAGTGTTTTGTGAGACATAAATAAAACTTGGCGCATGTAAGTCTTGCCATGTTTGTGCAAAAGAAGAAAAGCTAATACTCATTGTAGAAAGTGAAATAGTGATGTCCTTAATCACTAAAATCAAAGCTAATCCTAAAGCCCATGTTCCCAAAATTCTTAATAAAAATCTCATCTAGCCTTTATTTCAAATCAAACACTAACAAGCAACAAAAAACTAGATTTATATAACACCCTAAAATGACTTGCAGAAATAATCATTTACAGGTAGGTCATAAAAACTAATTTATTTTGGGCCTTTATATAAACAATGCCTTGCAATAAAAAGAGGGGTGGCCGAATGGTCGAAGGCGCACCTTATTTTTGGCATGTTGCCAAAAATACTCCCTTGATGAGCGTGCGCTTATCTTCGATCACTTCGGATATAACTCCGAAGAAATATATATGGAGAGGTGGCCGAGTGGTCGAAGGCGCACGCTTGGAAAGCGTGTAGGCAGGTAACTGTCTCCAGGGTTCGAATCCCTGTCTCTC
>JALSJY010000010.1 GCA_026989045.1 Hyphomicrobiales bacterium
AAAGCCATAATTATATCTCGCGGCTCGCACCGCATTAGCCATGACGCGCCAAAACAGCGCTATGTCTAATACTGAGCCTCCGATGGGGCGATGCATTAGCATCGGCTCGCTCAAAGCTCGCTGGCTTCACCATTATATCTCGCGGCTCGCACCGCATTAGCCATGACGCGCCAAAACAGCGCTATGTCTAATGCTGAGAAGTGTCACATATTTTGCTGACAGATTTAACAGGCAATTCTGAGCCGTAGGCGAAGAATCTTATATGATGGAGTTAAATACCTTTCGATAAGCTCAAGGTAACAGAGGGGTTCAATATTTCATAGTGATTTTGTCAACGAATTACCGAGCACTTACAGGGGTGATGCCTATAAAAATATTAGGATTTTTCTACCTTTAAAACTGTTCCGTCATAGCCAATAATTTTCACCATTGTGTCCTTAGGCAAATCAGATCCAGATACCCGCCAAGTTGTATCATCTAGTTTTACACTGCCAAAACCTTGATTTATAGGCTCTTTTAAACTTGCCTCTCGTCCAACTAATCGCTCTGCTCTAGCATTAAGAAATGGGTTATCGGTTTTTGTGTTGATAGCTTTTTTTCCATATTTAAGCCACAGGACAATGGTTACAATACATAAAACCCCATAAATCGCCCATTGCATTGGCCAGTTCATTGGCACTAAAAAAGTTACCAATCCCGTTGCAATAGCAGCCCCGCCCAACCAAACAAATACACCACCAGGCACAATAAGCTCTATTGCTAGCAAAATTAACCCGCCAACAACCCAAGACCATGATCCATATTCAGCAATAAAAGCGATTAAATCCATCTGCCTATTCTCCTGTTTTTGCTCCTATTTTCTAGTCGAGGGAACACGAGAGCTTGATTTCGTTGTTTTTGTTGAATTTCCAGCGCCAAAAGCTTCTTTTGCAATTTCGCCAATGCCGCCAATTGCACCAATCACGCTAGCGGCTTCAAGTGGCATCATTAGAACTTTTTGATTAGGTGATTTTGCAATCCCCTCCAAAGCTTGAATATAATTATTGGCAACGAAATAATTGATAGCCTGCACATCACCAGCAGCAATCGCCTCTGATACCATGGTGGTGGCTTTTGCTTCGGCTTGTGCTGAACGCTCACGCGCTTCGGCATCTCTAAATGCGGCTTCTTTTCTACCCTCTGCTTCGAGTATTTGTGCTTTTTTATCACCCTCAGCTCTTAAAATTTCAGCTTGGCGAGCGCCCTCACTTTCTAAAATTGTAGCACGTTTATCACGCTCCGCTTTCATTTGCCTTGCCATAGCGGCAACAATATCTTTTGGCGGGTCAATATCTTTAAGCTCAATACGGGTAATTTTTACCCCCCATGGAGAAACAGCAGCATCAACAACTGTTAGCAATCTCTCATTTATTTCATCACGATTCGAAAGCAATTCATCAAGCGTCATTGAACCCATAACCGTTCTGATATTAGTCATGGTTAAGTTAAGAACTGCATGCTCAAGATTTGCCACTTCATAAGCGGCGGCGGAGGCATCAAGCACCTGATAAAAATTCACGCCATTTGCAGTAACCGTGGCGTTATCACGAGTAATGACCTCTTGGTGCGGCACGTCTAGCACCTGCTCCATCATATTAAGCTTACGCCCAACTTTATCTATAAATGGAATTATCAGATTTAAACCCGGTTTAAGAGTGCGAGTATATTTACCAAATCTCTCAATAGTAAAATTAAAACCCTGCGGCACAATTTTTGCACCAGCAAATAATACCATGATTAGTAAAACTGCAAACATAATTAGTGCAATTGAAAAGCCGTCCATAACATTCTCCTAAAATGATCAAAATAATTTGATTCCTAATAATCTGCCTACAATGTAAGCGTGAATTATCATTCTTGCAAGGAGTAGAAAATTCAAGTGTTTTAATTGTGTCAAAATTACTTATAAGTTAACAAATCATCAAAATTCTATTTTACCCTCATACAGATGTAATATAAGGTCTGTAATTAGGGAGTCGATATTGTTTAACTTGCAAAAATTAAGACTCGCAAACAGGAGGAAATAATGAAAAATATACTTAAAACAGCTCTATTGGGATCTGTTGCCATTGCCACATTTAGTGCAGCACCAGCTCTAGCTGAATTCACCTATAAATTAACTATTTTACACACAAATGACTTTCACTCACGCTTTGAGCCTATCAGCAAATATGACAGCCCTTGCTCTGTTGAAAATAACTTAGAGGGCAAATGTTTTGGTGGCTCTGCTAGACTTGAAACAGCTATTAAAGAAGCTCGCACAAGAGCAGGAAATAGCATTTTAGTTGATGGCGGAGATCAATTCCAAGGTACATTATTTTACACTTATTATAAGGGCAAATTCGCCGCTGAAATGATGAATAGACTTGGCTATGACGCAATGACCGTTGGCAATCACGAATTTGATGATGGCCCAAGAGTGTTACGTGAATTTGCAGATAATGTTAATTTTCCAATTCTAATGTCAAACGCTGATCTGTCATCTGAGCCTGAACTCAATGGCATAATCAAAAAATCTAAAATTATCAAAGTAGGTAATGCGAGAATTGGGCTTATTGGCTTAACTCCACAAGATACAGACGAATTAGCAAGCCCTGGTAAAAATATTACATTTTCTGGCCCAGCAGAAGCAGTTCAAGCAGAAGTTGATCGCATTAGCGCTTATGGCGTGAATAAAATTGTTGTTCTTTCGCACTCTGGCTATGATGTTGATCTTGAGATTGCCAAAAACACCACAGGTGTTGATGTGATTGTTGGTGGGCACTCAAACACTTATCTCTCTAATACGTCTGATAAAGCAAAGGGGCCTTATCCAACAATGGTTGGAAATACTGCTGTTGTTTCTGCCTATGCTTATGGCAAATTCTTAGGTGAGTTAAATGTTACCTTTGACCATAAGGGTATTATTACTGAAGCATCTGGCGAGCCAATTATAATGGACGGAAATATTGTTGAAGAAGCAAGCGTTAAAGCTCGTGTAAACGAAATGGCTGTGCCACTTGAAGAAATTCGGCAAAAAGTAGTAGCAAAAGCCAATGAAGCGATTGATGGAGAACGTGAAAATTGCCGCGTTAAAGAGTGTCAAATGGGCAACCTTATTGCCGATGCTATGCTTGAAAGAGTTAAAGATCAGGGTATTTCTATTGCCCTACAAAATGGTGGCGGTATTCGAGCTTCAATTGATGCAGGCGATATAACTATGGGAGAAGTGTTAACTGTGCTTCCTTTCCAAAACACTCTTTCAACTTTTTCTATTAGCGGCGCAACAGTGATTGAAGCGCTTGAAAACGGCGTTAGCCAAGTTGAAGAAGTTAAAGGGCGATTCTTGCAAGTTGCAGGTCTTAAATATACTTGGGATCAATCTATTGCTGCCAACGAAGGGCGAGTGATCGATGTTAAAGTTATGCAAAATGGCTCTTGGGTTGATATAGACCCAAATGCACAATATGGCGTTGTTTCAAACAATTTTGTTCGCAATGGTGGTGATGGATTTAACATGTTAGTTAATGCAAATGATGTCTATGATTATGGGCCAGATGTAGCAGAAGTTGTTGCAGACTATTTAGCTACAACTAATGGTTATACTCCATATTTAGATAATCGCATTAGCAAAAAATAGAATATTTATATCTTTAAAATATCTACCTCGGGGTTTTCACTCCGAGGTTTATTTTATCTATTAACGATAGCTACCAACTATGCTCGACCTAAGGCACAAGAGAAGCTAAATTGCTCTTATGCAAAAAGCTATTGAAAAAACAACTCTATATAAATTGATAAATGCGGGCCATTTAGCTCGCCAAACTATGCTAGTGCCACTTTTTGAATTGGGCTTAACGGCAGGTGATGATGCAATTTTATTTGCCCTTAATGAACCAAACGGGGTAAGTATTTTTGAGTTAAGTCAAATTACTGGTCTAAGCAACAAAGCATTAGAGGTTAGGCTTGCTAAGCTTGAGAGGCTTAACCTTCTTACTCAAAAAGATTCAAAACAAACTGTTATAAATAACATTCAGCTAACAGCAAAAGGCATTGAGGTTTGTGATATTTTAATTGCTAATTGGCAACAGCTTGATGATGCTCTTATTGGTGAGCTTAGTGCAAAAAAACGCAAAAACCTAAAAAATATACTAAAGCGCTTTGTGAAATTGCTTAGCTTATAGTAGTAAATTACCTATATCATTTATCTTTTGCACAGCCGCTGATTTGAACAATAAGGTAATTGGTCGGGCGCTAATAAGCTGCATTTCTTTTATTGTTCTGGCCATTACAATTGCTGATACTAAATTATCTGGCTCACTTTCAATCATCACTCGTACTTCAACTAAGCCGTTTTGCAATTCAATTATTTCAGAAATTATTCCGCTAAGTGAATTGCGGGCGCTGATGTCTTTTGGTGTTTTTTTGGCTAAAATTATGTCTCGTGCCCAAAGATGTAAACTAACATTTGAGCCGATTTCTAGGTCTTGACCAAAAATCTGCACCTCTTGTTTGCCTATAGCAATAGTTACCAAGCCATCATTTTCTTTTTTAATAATTTTACCACTTAGAACAGAGGCAATTCCATCACCTCTTTCACCATGTCTATGGCTTAAAACACTTGGCGCATCACCAGTATTGATAATTTTCCCATCACTCATCATGGCAAAATCTTTGGCCAATCTTCCCGCCTCTTCTAGTGAGTGGGTTACATAAATTATTGGCACTTTTAATTTTGGTAAGATCTGGGCAAAAAACTCAAGCAATTCATCTTTACCTTTAGGATCAATGGCACTTAATGGCTCGTCCATCAATAATATCCTTGGCTTAGTAATTAGCGCGCGCGCTAATGCCACACGTTGCGCTTCGCCACCCGATAAACCACCTGTTGCTTTATTCAATAATCTAGTTATTCCAAGTCGCTCAATAATTTCCTCTTGATGCTGTTTTTGTGCATTAGAGTGCGAAGGTTTTAAGGCAATATTTGCCATAACATTAAGATGCGCTAATAATCTTGGAGTTTGAAAAACATAGCCTATATTTCTTTTTTGGGCGGGGATAAAAATGTTTTTTTCTATATCTGTTACTATTTTTTTATCAATAGCAATGCTACCAGAATTTGGCCTCTCAAGCCCTGCTATCAGTCGCAAAATAGTGGTTTTACCACAGCCAGATGAGCCAACAAGAGCTGTCACACCCAAGGGAAGAGAAAATGAAGGGATATTGATTGTAAAGTCGTTACGCTTAAAAATAATATTTTTTAAGATCAGGCTTTGCTCAGGAATAAAGGGCGTATTAGGCGACATTTTCTGCTCCCCTTTTTCCTCTTAAACTATCAGATATTTTTTGAGTTAAATATTCTGAAATCACCACTGCAAAAATTGATAGCCCGATTGAAAGGCTGGCTAAGACCAGCACCATTTGAGAGGCATTTGCTTGTTGTAAAAAAGAATATATTGCCAAAGATATGGTTTGTGTTTCCCCTGGTATTGAAGCAACAAAAGTAATTGTTGCGCCAAACTCGCCCAAGGCTTTTGTAAAACCTAAAATTATTCCTGCTAAAATTCCTGGTAAGGCAATTGGCAAATCAAGAAGTATGAAGCGCCGCCATCTACCAAGCCCAGAAATTTCTAATGCCTCTTCAAGGTCAGGGTCAACTGCTTCAAACCCTTGGCGGATTGGCCTAACAATAAGCGGCAGTGCCACTAGCCCTGCGGCAAGTGCGGCACCCGTCCAGCGAAAGCCAAACTCAACCCCAAATATAGCAAAAAATCTGCCTAAAAAACCATTTGGACCAAATGTTTCAAGTAAGATTAAGCCTGTAACAACGGGAGGCATAACCAAAGGAAGCATTATCAAAGCGCTTAAGAGTGACTTGCCAGCAAAATTACCTTTTGCTAAAATATAGGCTAAAATAATTGCGATAGGCAAAGTCACTGCCACCCCAGTGAGGGCGATTTTTAGCGTTAGTAAAACTATATCAAAAATATCAGTCATTAAAATTAGTTTTAAAACCTTGGGTTTGTAAAATTTCTTGTGCCTTAGGACTTTTTATATAATTGAAAAAATCTAAAGCCGCTGTATTTTCTTTTGCTATTATTACACCCCAGTAGCTTATTGGGGAATGTAAACTTTCATCAATAAGGGTAAGTATTTTTATGCCGTCAATTCTCGCCTCCGTTTCATAAACAATTGCAAACGGGCTTGCTCCTTTTGCAACAAAAGCGCTGGCGGCTCGCACATTTCCTGCAGGCGCTAACCTGCCTTTTAACTCGTCCCATACACCAGCAGAAATTAACGCCTGTTTAGCATATATGCCCGCTGGCACATGAGCAGGATCACCCATTGCCAAACGATTGTTTCCTAATCTATCTGGCAATTGTTTTAAAGATATTTCATCTATAAAATTATCTGGTGCAATTAACACCAAGCGATTAGCAAATAATATTTTTGGCTCTTTAGCTAATTTTTTTGCTATCAAATCTGCATTATAAAAATCTGCTGAGATAAAAATATCAGCAGGCGCGCCAGCATTTATTTGCCGTGATAATAATGAAGATGAGCCAGCAACAATAGTAATTTCATTGCACAGGTTCTGCTTGGAATATTCGCTTGCAATTTTTTGCATCACATCAATCAAACTGGAAGCAACAAAGATATT
>JALSJY010000011.1 GCA_026989045.1 Hyphomicrobiales bacterium
TGGGCGCACTATTGCATTCATTGGGACAAAAGGCGGCTCTGGGTCTTCAGCTATTGCGCATAATGTAGCTTGGTCAATTGCGCATGATATTTTACAAGATGTTTTAATAATAGATATGGATTTGCCTTTTGGCACATCGGGGCTAAATTTTAACCAAGATCCCCCTCATGGCATTGCCGATGCCGTGTTTGCTTCTGATAATGTAGATGCAACAATGCTTGATCGATTGATGTCTAAAGCTGCAAACCATGTGAATTTATTGGCGGCTCCAGCTTTATTGAATAAAACTTATGACTTTGCAGAAAGAGGTTTTGAGCAAATAATTGAGCTTAGTCAGCAGGTAGTTCCTGCTATTATTCTTGATATTCCTCATGTTTGGACTGATTGGGTAAAATATACATTAAGCATGGTTGATAAGGTGGTGGTGGTTGCTGAGCCTGATTTAGCTAGTTTACGAAACGCAAAAAACATTGTGGACGCTCTTAAGCTTGTTCGCCCTGAAGAAAGCGATCCTATTTTGATTATCAATAAAGTGGCTATGCCAAAAAGACCTGAAATTAGCCCAGATGAATTTAGTGATTCAATTGGTGTTGAGCTTTTTGGTGAAATTGCATTTGATGCTGCAACATTTGGGACAGCGTCAAATAATGGTCAAATGATTAAAGAAATTGCACAAAACCATAAAGCAAATGAGATATTTGCTAATATTGCCCATGCAGTGATGGGGAGAAATCATCATGAAGTGGAAGCAAAGGCAGGAATATTAAATATCCCTAGTTTGATGAAATTATTAAAAAGAGCGTAAATTTAAACCATAAGTGAAGCAGGAATTTTAATGTTTGGGAAGCGAACAACATTTAATGGAAATACAAATAGCCCCGCAAAGGTTATTAACAAACCAGCTGTTCAAACTCCTGATAAGAATGAGTTTGATGAGGTGGTTAGCTCAAATTCAAGCGAGCAGAGTAAGAGTGATTTAAAGAGGCAAAACCCAAAGCCTGCTGAAACAGTGGTAGTTTCTAGCAACCAAGGTGCTGATTATTATAATACTAAATCAGTAATTTTTAGTGCCTTGATAGATAGTATTGATTTAAGTCATCTATCTATGATGGATCAAGATGTTGCACGTGAAGAAATTCGTGACATTGTATCAGAAATTATTTCTTTAAAGTCTATTGTTTTATCAATTTCTGAGCAGGAAGACTTGCTTGATGATATTTGTAATGATGTGCTTGGTTATGGTCCGCTTGAGCCGCTTTTAGCACGTGATGATATTGCCGATATTATGATAAATGGTGCGCAAACTTGCTATATTGAGGTTGATGGGAAGATTAAAAAAACCAATGTTAGGTTTCGTGATAATGCCCATTTGATGAATGTTTGTCAGCGTATTGTGTCTCAGGTTGGCCGACGTGTAGACGAAAGCTCGCCGATTTGCGATGCGCGCCTTCCTGATGGCTCGCGTGTTAATGTTATTGCCCCACCGCTAGCAATTGATGGTGCTAGCTTGACAATTCGTAAATTTAAAAAAGATAAGTTAACTCTGCCGCAATTAGTAAAATTTGGTTCGATTTCTCCTGATGGCGCTGAAATATTGCGCATCATTGGGCGCTCACGTGCTAATGTGCTTATCTCTGGAGGCACGGGTTCTGGTAAAACTACTTTACTTAACTGTATGACTGCTTTTATTGAAAGTGATGAAAGGGTTATTACTTGTGAAGATAGTGCTGAATTGCAATTGCAACAGCCCCATGTTGTTAGATTAGAAACAAGGCCACCTAATCTTGAGGGTGAGGGTGAGATTACCATGCGTGATTTGGTAAAAAATTGTCTTCGTATGCGCCCAGAGCGAATAATAGTTGGTGAGGTGCGTGGCCCAGAAGCATTTGATTTATTGCAGGCAATGAATACAGGTCATGACGGTTCAATGGGAACATTGCACGCAAACTCACCGCGTGAGGCACTTGCACGTATTGAATCAATGATTACCATGGGCGGCTATTCACTGCCATCACATACAATTCGTGAAATGATTGTGTCCTCAATTGATGTTGTTGTGCAAGCTACAAGACTGCGTGATGGTTCGCGTCGGATCACCCATGTCACTGAAGTAATGGGTATGGAGGGCGATGTCATTGTGACCCAAGATGTGTTTTTATATGAGCTTACTGGTGAAGATGAGCAGGGTAATTTAACGGGTCGCCATCGTTCAACTGGAATTACTAAGCCGAAATTTAATGAAAGAGCGCGTTATTTCAATGAAGAGGCTAATCTTGTTGCAGCGCTTGAAAGATCAAATTTAGAGCATCGTGAAACGATTGATGGTTAAGGAATATTTATGTCTCCACTAGTTCTTTTTTTGTTAGTTATGGTCTGTGTTACAGCTTTAGGTGTTGCTTTTGTGCCATCGACTTTGGGGTCAGGTCGAGCTGGTAAGCGCCGTAAAAAATATTCAATTGATGTTAAAGCCAATGATCTAAAAAACCCTCAATCTAAGGCTAGCGCTCAGCAAATTAGAAATTCTCGACGCAAGTCTGTTCAGGAAAGTTTAAAAAATCAAGAGATAAATAAGCAAAAAAAGAAACGTATATCTTTAGAAACAAAGATATTTCAAGCTGGCATGGATATTAGCACAATAGGTTTTTTAAGAAATATGATTATTGCAATGTTTGTTATTTTCATTGTGCTGTTCTTTATGGATTTGTCATTTGTGATGGCTGCTCTTCTTGCTGTTGCAATTGGCTATTTTGGCTCTAATTGGGTTTTGGCTTTTAGACGCAAACGTTATCAAGCTAAATATCTTGATGAATTGCCTAATGCGGTAGAGGCAATTGCTAGAGGAATTAAAGCGGGTATGCCACTAAATGATTCTATAAGAAATGTAGCAACAGATGTGAAAGAACCTGTGCGCTCTGAATTTGCTAAAATCCTTGACCAACAATCACTTGGTAAAAGTATGAGTGAAGCAATAGAAATACTTTATGAAAGAATGCCGCGTCCAGAGGTTAATTTTTTAATTGTTGTTATTGCTGTGCAGCAGCAAGCTGGTGGTAATCTAGCTGAAGCCTTGGGTAATTTAAGCCGTATGTTACGTGATCGTAAAAAAATGCAGGGCAAAGTAAAGGCACTTTCATCTGAAGCAAAAGCCTCGGCTGGTATTATTGGCTCGTTACCGTTTTTTGTAGCAGGAATGGTATCTTTAACATCTCCAGATTATTTGTTGCCATTGTTTAACACAACGCTTGGTAATATCTGGCTTGGCATTGGCGCTGTTATGTTATCAACGGGTATTTTTATCATGAATCGTATGATTCAATTTGATTATTAGGAAGATAGTTATGGGTTTTTTTGATTCTCTTGCTAATTCAAATTTTTTAATGGGTCTGCTTATAGCTGTTTCAATTGCCGCAGTTATTTTTACTATTGGCTCGCAATTTAGTGACCGCTCACAAATGAAGGGACGCATTAAACGTGTGGCACTTGAGCGAGAAAAAATGCGAGCATTAGAAATGGATCGCTTAAAAACTAGAGAAGAAAATATTGGAAAAAATAAACGCTCTATCAGGGGCAAGCAGAATAAGGATTTTGTTAAAAATATTGTTAGTAAACTTTCCCTGAGAGAGGCATTTTTAGATGATAAGACTTTTATGTCTTTGCAACAGGCTGGCTATCGTTCTCCGGGGCATTTAACTACATATTTATTTTTAAGATTGGCTGTGCCAATTTCTTTATTTGTTTTGGTGTTTATATATTTGAATTTTACAGCAATGGCAGGAAGACCGCTTTATCTTATATTTCTTTATTCTTTTGGAATTGGAATTGCAGGAGCTTATTTGCCAGTTCTTTTGCTTAAGAATAAAATTATTAAGCGGCGTAAAGAAATAAAAAAGTCATGGCCTGATTGTTTGGATTTGTTATTGCTTTGTGTTGAAAGCGGCATGTCTATTGAAGAGGCATTTAAGCGCGTTGCAAAAGAAATGATGGAGCATAGCACCGAATTATCTGAAGAATTGATGTTAACAAATGCTGAGCTATCTTTTCTAGAAAAGCGCTCTGATGCTTATAGAAATTTAGGTGAGCGCACTGGCCTTGATGGGGTGAAGGCGGTTGCAATGGCGTTAATTCAATCAGATAAATATGGCACTTCAGTTGGCCAATCACTTCGTATCATGTCTGAAGAGGGGCGAGAGGAGCGTATGATGGAGGCCGAGAAAAAAGCAGCTTCATTACCTCCAAAACTAACGGTGCCGTTGATAGTGTTTTTCTTGCCTGTATTATTCATTGTAGTTATGGCACCTGCAATGATTGAGATATTTGGCTCTGGTGGAGCAATGTCAGGCGGATAAAATTGCTTTTCTTGGTTAGTATAGCTGTGATGTTTTGACTTAGAATTAGTTTTTATCATTCTGCGGCAAAACTGAAGAATCTTAAGATATTTCGCTTTGCTCAATATGACAATGTAGGAATGTTTATTATGAATGCTCTAGTACGCAAGCGCTTGCGTTGCGGGAGCGAAGAGTCTCAGTCTGAAAAATTTAGATGATTGAACCTGCTCAGCATGAAATATATATCTAAAACTAGAGAAGCTATCACTTATTGTCAGGAATAACATTCCAGCGGTTTTGCTGAGTAAGCAGGGCTCGGATATAGGCCATGTTTGACTTTACATGTGCGGGGGAGAGTATTTGAGAATAAATAGCCCTTGCTTCATCAAAGCGGCCTTGCAAACCATATACAAGCGCAAGATTTTGTTTGATAGTGCTGTTAGCACCATTCATTCTTACAGCCTTTGATAAATAATTTTCTGCTTTATCAAGCTCATTTGTCATAGCATATGAGAGGCCAAGATTTGCATTTAAGGAAGCTGAATTTGGATTGATAGAAAGAGCTTGAGTATATAATTGTCGTGCAGCTTGATTTTGCCCCATTTGATCAAGAATAGCACCTTTGACTGATAGAGCGTTCCAATCAGGCCTATCAGGTCTAATTGTTTGATCTATGATAGTTAAAGCTTGCTCAAATTTGCCATTGGTCGCTAATGCCTTGGCATAAGAAATTTTAATGCTAGCATCATTTTTAAATATTAAAATAGCTTTTTGTAACACAGCTATAGCCTGAGATGATTGGCCTGCGGCTCTTAGGGCTGCTGAGAAGTGAATAATGGTGTTTTTATCTCTTGGATTTGCTTTATATCGAGCGCTTAGTTGGCTTAAATTAGCTTGCGCTTGTGTTGCTGAAAGGCCAGAATAATCAGGGGTTTGCATTGTGGTGCGGTTTGAGGCGCAGGAACTTAGCGCAAATGCAGCGACAGAAATTAGTAATAGGTTTTTAAAAGATTTTTTAATTTTAACAAATGAGTGTGACACTTGATGATTATCCTAAATTTCCTTGCACTATCTCAATAATTCATTAACCCTAACGAGCGGTTAAAGTGGGTATTATATTTTGCTGTTGATTAGTAAATTAGAAGTGATAATTGTTAAAACTGGCTTGGTAGGAGGCTATTTTGAATAAAGAAAAAAAAGGACAGGTGCTGGATATATATTGTTTCTCGCCAGCTGGTTTAGAAAAAAGTAAAATCTTAAGCAAAAAGCAAAAAGCATTTTTAACAAAGGGTGGGTTTGGTGCAAAAGCTGGTGAGTTTTTACCTTTAGCAGATAATAATGGGCAGTTTTTTGCCTATGTTTTTGGATTGGGTGAAGAAAAAAACCGCCCCCCTTTATTAACCTCCTTATTAGCGGTGAAACTTAGCAAGTTTGAAGAAAGCAATTTGCAATATCGACTTTTAGGGGAAACAGATAATTCTAATATGTCGGCTCTTGGGTTTTTACTTGGCACTTATAAATTTGATAAATATAAAGAACAATCAAAGCCATCTTTGCTAAAAATGCACAAACAGGTAGATAAATCAGAGGTAAGGCGGCTTAGTGAGGGGGCGTTTTTAGCTAGAGATTTAATTAACACTGGGGCAAATGATCTTGGTCCTGATGGATTTGAAAAAGAGGTGGTTTCATTTGCAAAACAACGAAAGATGAAAATAAAAATAATCAAGGGTGATGAATTGTTAGCGCAAAATTTCCCTATGGTGCACGCCGTTGGACGCGCTAGTGATCAAGCCCCGCGTTTGATTGATATGGTTTGGGGTGATGAAAATGATGTAAAAATTACCCTTGTGGGCAAGGGTGTGACATTTGATAGCGGGGGTTTAAATATTAAACATGCAAGCGGCATGGTTTTGATGAAAAAAGATATGGGCGGGGCAGCTAATGTGCTTGGTCTGGCGCATGCAATAATTGATGCAAAGCTAAAAATAAGATTGCGTGTCATTTTACCAATTGTTGAAAATGCAATTTCAGGCTCTTCATTTCGTCCATCTGATATTTTAAAATCACGTGCTGGCTTAAGCGTAGAAATTGGTAATACTGATGCTGAGGGAAGATTGATTTTGGCTGATGCACTTTGCTTGGCTGATGAGGAAAAGCCTGAAATGATAATTGATATGGCTACTTTAACAGGAGCTGCTAGGGTGGCAGTAGGGACAGAGTTAGTGCCATTTTTTAGCAATGATAAAGATCTTTCAGATGATATTTTTGAGGCAGGTGAAAAGTGGGATGATCCTTTGTGGCCAATGCCCCTTTATCAGTCTTATAATAAATGCTTGATTCAAA
>JALSJY010000012.1 GCA_026989045.1 Hyphomicrobiales bacterium
CATTAGAATTTGATAGATGCGTGCTGCCCTATGGCGTTACCACAGTGATTTGCGATCCGCATGAAATTGCAAATGTGCTTGGAGTGAAGGGAATTAAGTATTTTTTGCAAAGTGCAGAGCAGACAATTATGGATGTTAGAGTAAACCTATCATCTTGCGTTCCCGCTACTGAATTTGAGACATCTGGCGCTAGAATTGAGATTGACGATATTTTACCATTTGCTTCTCATTCCAAGGTCACTGGCCTAGCAGAAATGATGAATTTTCCTGGTGTTTTAAATGCAGATGAGGGAATTATTGCTAAACTTTTAGCGTTCCAAGGCAAGCATATTGATGGCCATGCCCCCCTACTTTTAGGAAAAGATTTAAACGGCTATCTTGCTGCTGGCATTCACACTGACCACGAAGCAACCAGCGCAACTGAGGCGCGCGAAAAACTACTTAAGGGCATGAATATCTTAATTCGCGAGGGTTCTGTTTCTAAGGATTTAGAGGCCTTGGCAGAAATTTTGGACGAAAATACTTCTAGTTTTATGGCGCTCTGCACCGATGATAGAAACCCCCTAGACATTGCTCACGAGGGGCATCTTGATGCACTAATAAGGCGGCTCATAGCTAAAGGTCGCCCTTTACATCACGTATATCGCGCCGCATCTCATAGCGCTGCAAAGATTTTTGGCCTTAATGATAGAGGGATTATTGGCTCGGGCTATCGTGCTGATATTGTGCTACTTGATGATATAAAAACTTGCAAAGTTAGTGATGTTATTTCTGCTGGGCGCTTGGTTACGCCTGAGCTTTTTACCACTCGCAAACACATCAATCCCGTTGGTCTAAATTCTATGAAGGCAAAGCCTGTTGAGGCTGATAATTTCATCTGCCAGCCAAAAAAGGGGCAGAATCTAACTCCCGTTATAGGCGTTAAACCTGGTTTAATCATTACATATCGAGAGGACGCAAATTTAGAAGTAACGGACAAAGGCCTGATAGCCGATATTGAACAAGATGTAATTAAAGTTGCTGTAATTGAACGGCATGGCAAAAATGGCAATATCGGGCGCTCATTTGTTACTGGCTTTGGTTTGAAAATTGGCGCAATCGCCTCTTCGGTTAGTCATGACAGTCATAATATTGTTGTGGTTGGTGCAAATGATGAAGATATGGCATTAGCCGTTAATCAAGTGATTAAAATGGGTGGTGGTTTTGCTGTTGCAAATGCAGGCCATATCACAGCTGATATTGCCCTGCCAATTGCGGGGCTGATGAGTGAAAATTCTTTTGAGAATGTTGCAAAACAGCTTGAAATTTTACGAGATGAAGCAAAGAAACTTGGCTGCATATTAGATGAGCCATTTTTACAAATTTCATTTTTAGCACTGCCAGTAATACCACACCTAAAAATGACTGACTATGGACTTTTTGATGTAGATAAGTTTAACTTCGTAGATTAAGGGAGTTACATTTATGAGCATCGCAACATTTATCACCTCGCGTCGTGAAAATCTTGGGGCAGCTAAATATAAAGTGAAAACATCACGCAATGTAAAAACCCCTATGTCTGATGGAATTGACCTTTTAGCAGATATTTACTTTCCTGTTGGGGAGGGTGATTTTCCAACAATTTTAATTAGAACTCCATATTTACGAAAAGGCTTTGCAACATTTGCTCAAATATATGCCGAGCGAGGTTTTATTACTGTGCTTCAAGCGTGTCGTGGAACAGATGGGTCGGGTGGCAAACTCGAACCATTAACCTGCGAGCGTGAAGATGGCCTTGCAACTCTTAAATGGCTCAATGAGCAAGATTGGTTTGATGGCCGATTAGGCTCTACTGGCCCCTCATATCTTGGCTATGTTCAATGGGCAATTTGCGATTCAATGCCAGAAAACTCAGCTATTTCAACTCATATTGCCACTTCAGAATATCGCTCTGTTCTAATGCCAAAGGGTGCAATAAATTTGCAATTATTTCTTTCTTGGATGCAACTTATAAAAGGGTTAGAAGGATCGCCATTAAAATTCACCTTTCGGATTTTAACTGGAAATGTCGAAAAGTGCACACAAGAAGCTGCAAAAACACTTCCGCTTATTGATGCAGATATAAAAACAACAGGAGAAAAAATTCCTTTTTGGCAAGATTGGATGGGGAAAGCAAATGACGATGAAAGCCTTTGGGATTCTTTGGATCAATCTAAACGACTGACAAAAAACACTCCTGCAAATTTCTTTGTTTCTGGTTGGTATGATTTCATGATTGATCAGTTAATTCGCGACTATAAAACACTAAAAGCTGCGGGTAATAATCCCTATCTTACCATTGGGCCTTGGTTTCATATTCACCCAAAACTAATTGCAGAGGGTGTTCGCTCAACTCTAGCTTGGATGCATGCTCACCTTAATGGCGACAAGTCTGACTTAAGAGACAAGCCAGTCCGACTTCATATTTCTGGGCTTAATCAATGGTTTGAATTTAATGATTTTCCTTTGCCTCGAAAGCACAAATCAACAACTTTATTTTTAGCAGCCAATTCTTCTTTGCAGCAAAATAAAACAGCAAGTGCAACGCCCCCTGCCACCTATCGCTATGATCCGAATGATCCAACCCCAAATATTGGCGGAGCAATATTTGCATTTACTGGCGCAGGGCCTCGCGATAACAAAAAGTTAGAGCAGCGTAAAGATGTGCTAATTTTTACAGGACAGAAACTAGAAAACCCACTGACAATAATTGGGCAGGTAAAGTTAACGCTTTTTGCTAGATCTAGCCTGGAAAATACAGATTTTTTCGCTCGCCTTTGCGATGTATCACCCAGCGATAAATCAATAAATATCTGCGATGGGTTTGAGCGCCTAACCCCAACAAACATTAAAAAGAACAAAGATAATATTTGGCAGTTTGATATTATTATGCACCATAGCGCACACCAATTTAAACAAGGTCATCAACTGCGCCTACAAATATCCTCTGGTGCAACTCCTCGTTTTTCACGCAACCCTGGAACAGGAGACTCATTACTCACGACAAGCAAATTAGTAACTGCCGATCAAGAGATTTTCTTTGATAATAACCACCCAAGCGCAATATCACTTCCTGTATATGAGCTATAGTGCTTTTTGTTTAATCCTCATCGCATGTAAAATCGGCTCAGTATAACCAGAAGGCTGATTTGCCCCATCAAGGGCTAAATCAAGCGCCGCTTGAAAAGCAATAGATTTATCAAAATTGCCTGCCATTGGAACATATAAATCATCACTAGCATTTTGCTCATCAACAATTTTTGCCATTTTCTTAAATGTTGCGCGAACCTGTTTTTCACTAACCAGTTTATGCTCAAGCCAATTAGCTATTGCTTGTGAGGAAATACGACAAGTCGCCCTATCCTCCATTAAGCCAACATTATTTATATCAGGCACTTTAGAGCAGCCAACCCCTTGTTCAATCCAGCGCACCACATAACCCAAAATCCCTTGTGCATTATTTTCTAACTCATGCGTTATTTCTTCTTGGCTTAACGTGCTAGGGTCAAGCACTGGCATTGAAAATAATTCGCTTAAACTTGGCGTTGCCTCATTATGGCGGCGTTTTTGCGCTTCAAACACATCAATCTCATGATAGTGAAGCGCATGCAGAGTTGCCGCCGTTGGCGAGGGAACCCATGCGCAATTTGCCCCAGCTTTTGGGTGCATGGCTTTGCTAGCCAACATATCAGCCATATTGTCTGGAATTGCCCACATGCCTTTGCCAATTTGTGCCTTGCCTGAAAGACCACAAGCCAAACCGATTAACACATTCCTATCTTCATAGGCTCCAATCCATTTTTCGCTCTTGATCTCATTTTTGCGCAAAACAGGGCCAGCCTGCATCGAGGTATGAATTTCATCACCTGTGCGATCAAGAAAACCAGTATTGATAAAAAATACTCGCTCACGTGCTGCAAAAATACATGCTTTTAGATTAGCGGAAGTTCTGCGCTCTTCGTCCATAATACCGATTTTTATAGTGTTTTTCGGCAAAGATAAAAAATCTTCAACCATCGAAAATATATCACAAGCAAACTCAACCTCATCAGATCCGTGCATTTTTGGCTTCACAATATAAATTGCACCAGTTTGCGAATTTATTTTGTCCTTTAATCCACTCATTGCACAAAGCGTTGTGATTGCCGCATCCATAAGTCCTTCACCAATCTCATTGCCATCTTCGTCCAAAATAGCATTTGTTGTCATAAGATGCCCAACATTGCGCACCAATAAAAGTGCCCTGCCCTTTAGTTTTAATTCATGCCCATTAACTCCCTGATAGATTCTATCAGGATTAAGCTTACGGGTAATTGCTTTGCCGCCCTTTTCAAAACTCTCAACTAGAGTGCCGTCCATTAGCCCAAGCCAATTACGATAGACCTCAATTTTGTCAGCTGCATCAACTGCGGCAACACTATCTTCGCAATCTTGAATAGTGGTCAAGGCGCTTTCGATAATTATATCCGCTAGTCCAGCTTTATGAGAAGCGCCAATTATACTTGATTTATCAATCACTAACTCCACATGTAAAGAAGCGTGCTTAAGCAATAATTTTTGCTTCTCGCTATCAGCTGAAAATCCAACAAATTGCCCTTCATCCTTAAGTTTGCTTGCCCCATTTGCCTCGCCAACCAGCAATTCATTATTCTCAACAAAATAGCCAAGCGCATTTGCGTGCGAGCCGCTAACAAGGGGGAAATAATCATCAAGAAATTGTGCAGCTTTTGCAAAAACTACGTTGCCCCGTTTTTCATTATATCCCTTTGTTGGCGCTAAATCACCCTCACGCGAAATAACGTCTGTGCCGTAAAAAGCATCATAGAGCGACCCCCAACGAGCATTGGCGGCATTTAGCGCAAAACGAGCGTTGGAAACTGGCACAACTAATTGCGGGCCGCAAATGCTAGAGATTTCTTCATCTAAGCCAGAAGTGCTAATTTCAAAACCTTCTGGCTCATCAACCAAATAGCCTATGTCTTTTAAAAACGCCTCATAGCCTGTCACGTCACTCGCCACAGCGCCATTTTTCTTATGCCAATCATCAATCTTAGTTTGTAATTCTTCACGCCTCGCCAGCAGAGCAACATTACGTGGCATAGCAATTTTGACCATATTGGCAAACCCAGACCAGAATTTATCATCACTTACACTTGCACCTTTAAGCGCTTCATTTTCAACAAAATTTGCTAAATCGCTATCTACTTTAAGTCCTGAACGTTTTACATAAGATGACATTAAACTCTCCAAAATAAACTGGGCTGCCGGCCCTTACCTCTTTCAATGATAAACTATCGCAGAGAAAACCAACAGCCCAATTATAAATTTTTGACTAGTTTTTTAGAATTTTAATTCAAATCAAAATTGCGCATTTTCAGTTGAATTTGCCATTGCCACGGTTGAAGACTTTCCTTGGCTGACAGCCATGCTAACCGCATCAAAATAAGAAGTACCAACCTCTCTTTGATGACGTGTTGCGCTAAATCCATCTTTTTGAGCCGCAAATTCTGCTTGCTGTAGTTGAGAATAGGCCTTCATGCCGTCTTGTGCATAGTTGCGAGCAAGATTAAAAGTGGTCAGAGAAAGATTATGAAATCCTGCCAAAGTGATAAATTGATATTTATAACCCATAGCTCCTAATTCACGCTGGAACTTTGCCATATCCGCCTCACCCATATGTTTTGCCCAATTAAATGAGGGCGAGCAGTTATAAGCTAACACCTGATTTGGGTGTTCGCGCTTAATCGCCTCGGCAAAGCGCTTTGCATCAGCCAGTGATGGCGTTGAAGTTTCACACCACAAAAGGTCAGCATAGGGCGCATAGGCTAGCCCACGAGAAATAGCACATTCAAACCCTCCCTTTAATTTATAAAACCCCTCCTCGGTGCGCTCACCAGTGATATATGGTGCGTCATATTCATCAACATCAGAGGTAATGAGCCGAGCCGCCTCTGCATCTGTGCGAGCCATAATGATTGTTGGAACACCCATAACATCTGCCGCTAATCGTGCGGAGTTTAGAGTTTTAATAAATGTTCGAGTTGGCACAAGCACCTTGCCGCCTAAATGTCCGCATTTCTTTTCAGATGCTAATTGATCTTCAAAATGCACCGCCGCCGCACCTGCCTCAATCATCGATTTCATCAATTCGAACACATTTAACGCCCCACCAAACCCAGCTTCTGCATCGGCAATTATCGGTGCAAAAAAATCCAAATCTGTAGTTTTCACCCCATCAAATTGCTCCATAGTTTGAATTTGATCGGCACGTTGGAGCGCCTTATTTATGCGCTTCACAACTGAAGGCACACTATCAACAGGATAAAGACTTTGATCTGGATACATATTGCCGCTCGTGTTGGCATCTGCTGCCACCTGCCAGCCAGAAAGATAAATCGCCTTTAGACCCGCTTTGATCTGCTGCACAGCCTGATTACCAGTAAAAGTGCCAAGAGTTGGGACAAAATCTTCGCTTTGCAATAATTGCCAAAGTTTTTTTGCACCATTTTCAGCCAAACTATATTTTATTGGCATAGAGCCAGCAAGGCGAGTAACATCATCAGGGGTAAATGTGCGCTTAATATTATCCCAGCGAGT
>JALSJY010000013.1 GCA_026989045.1 Hyphomicrobiales bacterium
CCAGTAACAAATCCTCAATGTCATTGCGCACTTGATGCGCAATTTAGCAGCGTCAAGTCTTTGACGCATTAGAGTTTTTTGCAAGTAGAATAGATTCTTATACTCGTTAGATAACGAGCTACTGGATTCCTGCTTTCGCAGGAAAGACGATAGAGCGAGGCGATAACTAGACAACAATCAAAGCAAGTGCGCAATCGAATTTGCATAATATTCTAGCAGGAGTTTTTCTTGCCAGTTTGGGCGGTATTTATCGTCTTCTTCTCGAACAATATGGCGTAGGGTTAGCATTCGTAATCCCACCTCAACTAGATAATCATGATCATTGCGGGGAATGTGAATATGTACTGATTTTGCTTCTAATTCGTTTATTAAATTAAAGACCTTGCTCTTTAGTTCAAATAAAGAAAGCGGGCGTGCGCCTTCTTGGACAAAGATTGTTGCGAGTAATGAGACTGGTAATACTGGCACAGCTTTGCCAACCTCTTGCATTAGGCTTTGCCCTAGTTTCTCTATCTCCTTAAAGCGTTGTTCTTCGCCCATTAAGCGTAAATCTAAGGCTTCTTTATTTTTGTCGTCGTTGGTCGCTTCTCTCTTTGCGCTCACGCCGCGCAGGCTGGCTCCCCCCGTCCGAGCCTGCCCCGTGCTTGACACGGGGACACCCCCGACGTTTATTCTTTTCCCACTCACACCTTTGAGGTTTTCGCCCCTGCCGTTGTCCTTTAGATATTTACGCATCGAAACTGGTTTGCCAAATGAAACGCAGGCATAACCATAGCGAAACCAATTTCCTGTGAAGGCTAATTTTATCTGATGGCCAATAAAGCCAAAAAATACTTTTGGTGAAAATTTGAATTTTGGTTTTTCGCCTTGTTTTTTATTGGCATTGGCGCTGAGCATTCTGTCTTCAAGCACCCGATCATAATTTAGACCAACAGGAATAAACACCACATCTCGCTCGCCTTTTGGGTCAAAATCACTAATCATATAAGAAAGTAAGCCAAATTTTGGTGGGCGCAATTTACCGTCTCGTGAAAGTCCGCCTTCGGGGAAAACTGCTTGAGTTACGCCAGCTTGTGTTGCCATGTGGACATAACGGGATAAGACTTTTCGATAAAGAGTATTGCTGCTTGATTGACGACGCACAAAATATGCTCCCATGGCACGAATGAGGTTTTGTAGCGCCCAAATTCTTGCCCATTCGCCAACCGCATAAGAAAGTGCAGAAGAAGTTGCCGCCATATAGGTAACGAGAACATAATCCATGTTGGAGCGGTGGTTCATCACAAAAACCACGCTTGAATTACTATCAATTTCCTTAAGCGCTGCTTCATCTGGATTACCCAATCTCACCCGATAGAGCATTTTCGAAAGTGAGCGAGCTAGTTTTGTGCCTATCTTAAAATATGTGTAGTGGGAGAAAGCTGGCACAACTTCATTGGCGTAACGTCTAGCTTTTTTCATTATAATTTCACGAGGTGAGCCTGTTTCTTTTGCTTGGCTTTCAATCGCTTTGATGACTTCTGGGTCAAACATAAGCGCATCAATTAGCGCCTCACGTTTGGTTAGCTTAAAAGGTTGGATTTTTAGTGAAAGTTTTGAGTTTAGTTTTTCAATAGCCTTGTTAGCACGGCGGCGCAAAAACCAGCGCACCGAGGGCGCAAGCAATCTATCAATCAGACCAATGGTGGCTAAAATTGCAGCGAGTATTACTAGCCAAATTGGTAGTGTGATTTCTCCCATAACTCCCCCTGATTATGAGTAAAGCCGAGATTATCTTATTGCGCAAGTTTTGCTTAGGTTTATCTATCTAGTTTTGCATGGCTCTGTTGTATCTAATACTGGTTGAAAATCAAAATTAAGCGCCGCCTCGTCTAAAAATGCTCTTTTTTCTTCGCTAAGCAAAGGAATTAAATGTGAAACATCTCTTGGTTCAATCTCATCTTTAAGCAATGGGTTCACTAATTTGCTGAAATAATATTCTATATCAGGATTTAGGTCAATTAATTCGCTTGAGGAGTTGGCATATAATAATGAGGAGCTAGAAGAGCGATAAGTTTTTGCATATTCAAAAATCTCATCAATTATATCTGCTGCTTCTTGCTCTGCTTTATTATTTGGCAAACGAGAATATTGCCCACAAAAATAGAAATCTTCAAAGTCTACTTCATAATAAGTATCCATCAATTCTACCGCCAAGGATACTGAAAGACAGGAAATAAAATAACCTTTTCCTGACCTAGAATAGTGTATTTTCCAGTTTTTGAAATTAGTTTTTTCTTCCCCAGAAATAGAAAAATTTGGATAATGATCTAAGTAAACAGCATATTCTTGTCTGATTGAGAATTTACAGGGATTTTCACCCTCTTTCATAGTAGATTTATCATTTAGAAATGTTTTTTCTTGTTCGCTTAGCTGGTTATATCTTGGATGTGGGTTGTCTTCAAATGACCAAGAATTTTGCGCTATTGCGGTGTTAATACTGAATAGAAAAAAGAAAATAAAAGACCCAAATATGGCTAAAGGATTGAACCTTGTCTTTATCTTATCCACGTCATTCTCCTGTTAATATATTATTAGGGAATGTAACGAAAGGAATAGTTTAATGCAAGATCAAGAAATTGATGCGCAACAATGTAGAATATTGCGACAGGCTGATGAAATATTGAGACAGCAAATTACTAATTTTGCAAGCACAGCAACTCAAGAGAGAAATAATTTAAACTTATTGCGATCTGAAATGTCAAAATTGATAGATGAATTATATAAACAAGAAGCGCTAAGAGCTACTGCTGCTATTGCCACAGGTGGACGTAGTTTAGTTTCTTCTGCTGGGGGAATAATTACTAGTGAAATTTCTGATCAAATAGCTATTCTTAAAAGTAAAATAAATACTCTAGAAATTAAAATTTCTTATTCAACAGCAGAAGTTAGGCGTTTACAAGACAAAGCAGACTTAGCTGCTAATGACTTAGAGAAAAATGCAGCTGAAATGAGAAACCTCAATTGCTCTGCTTAATCACCCATCAATTGTAAGCTGGTTCTGCTCTCCTAAACCCTCAACACTAAGGCGCATTTTTTGTCCTGCTTTTAAGAATACTGCTTCTGGTTTTTGTCCCATGCCAACTCCCGGAGGAGTGCCTGTTGCGATTATATCACCGGGTAGCAAAGTCATAAATTGGCTAACATAATGCACTAAATATTTTACCCCATAGACCATAGTTTTTGTTGTGCCATTTTGCATTTTTTTGCCATCTAGCTCTAGCCAAAGTGCTAAATTTTGCGGATCAACAATTTCGTCTTTTGTTACTAGCCAAGGTCCGATTGGGCCAAATGTGTCAGCAGATTTACCCTTAACCCATTGTCCCGCTCGCTCAATCTGATTTTCACGCTCTGAAATATCATTGACCACACAATAACCAGCTACATGATCTAGCGCATTTTGTTCAGATATATATGCCCCCTTAGTGCCAATCACTATGCCAAGCTCCACCTCCCAGTCCAGCTTTTTTGAATTAGATGGAATAATAACATTATCATTTGGCCCGCAAATACAGGTGGTAGCTTTCATGAACATAATTGGCTCAGGCGGCACGTCAAGTCCAGCCTCGGCGGCGTGATCGGCATAATTTAGGCCAATGCCAATAAATTTACTCACATTGCCAACACATGCACCAATGCGCTCACTTGCATCTAATTTTGGTAGGGAATTAAGGTTAGCTTGGCGGATTTTTTCTAATCCGCTTGGGCTAATGGCTTCACCTGCAATATCGTCAATTATTGAAGAGAGGTCAGCAATTGATCCATCGTTCAAAAGAATGGCTGGTTTTTCATTCCCTAAATTCCCGATACGCATAAGCTTCATCTCAATTATCCCTTATTTAATTAACCTGTTTTATTAAGGTGAACGCCAAAAACATGTTAAAAGTCAAGATATTTTGAATATACTATAGCGAATTATAAAGAATGTGGAAAACGAGAAGAAAATGAAACTTAAAAACGCATTAACAGTTGCAGACTTAAAATCTATGGCAAAAACTCGTGTGCCTAAGATGTTTTTTGATTATGCAGATTCTGGTGCTTTAACTGAGCAAACCTATCGTGAGAATGAGAGCGATTATAGCAAAATTTTGCTCAGACAAAGAATTGCTAGAAAACTATCAGGGCGCTCTTTAAAAACCAAAATGATAGGGCAAGATGTTTCAATGCCACTAGCGCTTGCCCCTGTTGGTATGACTGGCATGCAGCACGCTAATGGAGAAATTTTAGCAGCCATTGCAGCAAAAAAAGTAGGCATTCCTTTTACGCTTTCGACAATGTCCATATGCTCAATTGAAGATATTGCACAAGCAACCAATGTGCCATTTTGGTTTCAGCTTTATGTGATGCGTGATCATGATTACGTGCGCAATACACTTGATAGGGCAAAGGCAGCAGGGGTTAGTGCGCTGGTTTTAACAATGGATTTGCAGATATTAGCGCAACGTCACAAAGATTTGCGTAATGGTTTGACCGCTCCGCCACAATTTACCCCAAAACATATTTATCAAATGGCAAGCCGCCCAATGTGGTGTTTAAGAATGTTGGGAACAAAAAGACATTCATTTGGTAATATTAAGGGGCATGCAAAGGGAACGGATAATTTACGCTCAATTGCCACTTGGACGCACGATCAATTTGACCTTGAGCTGACTTGGGATAGTGTTAAATGGATAAAGGATTATTGGGGTGGCAAGCTTATTTTGAAGGGAATTCTTGATAAAGATGATGCCAAAGCTGCGGTTAATGCAGGCGCTGATGCAATAATTGTTTCAAATCATGGCGGCCGCCAGCTTGATGGCGCGCCATCTTCTATTAAAGTGTTGCCTCAAATTGTTGAGGCAGTTGGAAAACAAGTAGAAATTCATATTGATAGTGGCATAAGAAATGGCCAAGATATATTAAAAGCCAAAGCGCTTGGCGCTCAAGGGGCATATATTGGCCGCCCATATATTTATGGTCTTGGTGCAGGGGGTGAGGCAGGTGTTACGCGGGCTTTGGATATAATTCGTGCTGAGCTTGACACAACAATGGCTCTTTGTGGTGAGCGTGATATAAATAACGTCGGCGCTCACAACATATATTCAAACGATTTAAACTAAAATGCTGTAATATACTTCACAAAATTTCTTACAAGGGCTACATACTCGTGCTTCGAGATTTTGCTAGTATATTTTTGCATTTTTTCTAAATTCAGCCAATTATTTGGCTTTTACTCTTTATTCTTGCAGGTGTTGATGCCAAATATGGTGTAAAGTGCGCACCAGCCAATTACACCTGTAAATAATGCTACTATACCAGCAATAGCGGCTATCCAAGTCATAGCAGAGCCTGTATCACCCCAACTTGTCCAAGCAAAGGCAAGTAAGACAAGGCCAATTACCACACGAATTATTCGATCAATATTTCCAGCATTTTGTTTCATAATAATCTCCTATTCTATTAGTTAAATAAGAGCTTGTTAATATAAAAAGTCAAGTGCTTCATGTTTTTGTGATGTTATTATACATTGATCAAGCCGCTCTCTATTGCATAATGAATAAGACCTGCAGTTGTTTTAATATTAAGTTTTTTCTTTATGTTTTTGCGGTGAGTTTCTACCGTTCTAGTAGAAATTTCAAGAATTAGTGCAATATCTTTTGAGCTTTTTCCCTCGGCCACCAAAAGTAATATTGTTTGCTCTCTAGTAGTTAAGGGGCTGGAGTTTTTTTGTGAGCTTTCTGGATTTAAAAGCACATCAGAAACACCGCTAGAAAAATAAGTTCCCCCCGAAGCAACTGTTTCAATCGCAGCAACAATTTCATTTGTTGAAGCATGTTTTAGCACATATCCAAAAGCGCCATACATAACAGATGTTGAGATATACTCTTTGCTATCATGCATAGAGAGCATCAATAATCTTGCGCGTGGTATTTGCTCTTTAAATAATTCAATCGCATCAAGCCCATTTATTTCACCCATATTTATATCCATCAGCACTACATCAGGTTGGCTTCGCCCAGCAATGATAAGTGCTTGGTTAACACTAGAGGCCGCGCCAACAACTTCAATATGAGAGTAAGTATCAAGCACGGCGTTTATGCCTTCAAGCACTAAGGGGTGGTCATCAACTAAAAGAAGTTTTATTGGCTTATTGCTCATGCACTATCAACTTCATTAGAGTGATTTAATTGATATATTGATCTTGGCATTCTAGCAATTAACATTGTCCCCTTTGATGAGGTTTTAACAATTAGTGTGCCAGAAAAATGTGCCATTCTTTCCATCATATTTCTTAAGCCAAGCCCTTTGCTGAAACCAAGCCCTGAATTTACGTTTATAATATAGCTGGTATTTCTATATCCTTGATTACCAGAAAAACCCCTACCATTATCTTCAATAACCATTTTAAGACCGCTCTTATCAGAAGTAATATCAATTTTAACTTCACTAGCATTGGCATGGCGCTCAACATTAGTTAGAGCCTCTTGTGCAACGCGAAAAAGAGCTGTCTTGGCATCATCTGGCAATAGATTTTTA
>JALSJY010000014.1 GCA_026989045.1 Hyphomicrobiales bacterium
TCTAACGAGCGCAAGAATCTACTCAATTTACAAAATATTCTAATGCGTCAAGGACTTGCCGCTGCTGGATTGCGGATCAAGTCCGCAATGACACAGAGGGTTTGTTTCTGGCAGTATGACAATCAGGCAACAATGTCATGCTGAGCGAAGCCGAAGCATCTTTAACTCCTTCATATAAGATTCTTCACCTTCGGTTCAGAATGACATTGAGGAATATTGCTGGCATTATACTTGCCGCTAGAAATCTATGCAAAAGCCAAAGGCTCACCATTTAAACCAGCATTACATCTTCTAAATGTTTAGCAATTTCATCATTTGGCACTTTGGTTAAATCCTTTGGGATTTCGGCAATAATCGCTTTGAGCACACCTTCGTTTAGTGCGGGGCGTAAATCTCCCATTGCTTTGTGGGCGGCGAAAATTACTAATCTGTCGAATGATTTATCACTATAAGCATCATTTAATATTTCTGCTACCATACGCATAAAGTCCAACTCGCGTTTTGCAACAGGGTCGGTGCGTGGTTGCATGGCAGAGCGGGCATTGCCAGTGGTGGCAAAGGCGCGGCCTGGTTTGTCGGCCATTATTTCTGAAGATGAAAGCGTTTCGTTGGAATATTCCATTCCTTTCATTGGCTTAATGCCTGATGCGGCGCTTTTATGCTCCAAAATTCTGGCTCTTGCGCCATTTGCTATCAATATCCATGTGTTTGCAGATTTCATGATGAATCTCCTGTTATATTAACCCCTCAAAACCTCAGTATAGAGGGGGTAATTTATGGCACATTGATTTCTATCAATTTTGATTATAGCTAAATCAATTTGTTTTGTTGGCTTGCTATGTCAAATCATGCCATTAGTTGCGACTTGGGAGCAAAAAATGCAAACACCAACTAAGCATGATAATAAAATAAAACACGGTATATTTGCCGCTCTTGGTGCTTATGGCGTTTGGGGCGTATTTCCGCTATTCTTTCGCCTGCTTGATGGGGTAGGAGCGCCAACCATTGTTGCGCACAGGGTTGTATGGTCTTTGGTGTTTGTTGGCATCATTCTTAAAGCGCAGGGGAGAATGGGCGAGGTTTGGGCGGCTTTTAAGGATAGGCGCGCAATTAGAATAATATTTATCTCGGCTTTATTGTTGGCTCTAAATTGGCTGGTTTTTATCTGGGCGGTTGAAAATGATAAAGTGCTTGATGTTAGTTTGGGTTATTTTATCAACCCGCTAGTCAATGTTGCACTTGGCATGATGTTTTTGGGCGAGAAGCAAAATCGCTGGCAATGGGTGGCAATTATTATTGCAATTATTGCAATGATTATTCAGAGTATGGGGCTTGGCTCATTTCCGCTGGTGGCGCTGACATTAGCTATATCATTTGGAGTATATGGTTATTTACGTAAAACGGTTTCTGTTGGCTCTGCGCCTGGCCTGTTTATTGAAACTTTGCTGATGCTACCTTTTGCGCTGATTTATCTTGCTTATGTAATATATAGTTTTGGCTTTGGCGCACATGCTGACCCGCTAAAATTGACTTATTTAGTGCTGACTGGGCCAATTACAGCGGGGGCCTTATTGATGTTTGCTTTTGCGGCACGCCGCTTGCGTTTAACAACAATAGGCATGTTTCAATATATCGCGCCAAGCTTACATTTTTTAACGGCGGTATATATTTTTGGTGAGGAGCTTAATGGTCTAAGGCTTGCTAGTTTTGCTTTGGTTTGGCTGTCTTTGTTGATATTTAGTCTAGATTCTATATTTCCGACGAAGAAAAAAACTGCGTAATGAGGATGGAATAAATATCTAATTAAGGCTGTGGTGACGGTGGGTGCTCTAAGTAGGTAAGATGGTTTTGCGATATTCTGGTCTGACTTGCCTGTTTTATTATAGATGTGATTTGAGTGAATAACTCACTAAAAGGTGATGCTTCATGCCAAACAAGGTTTATCATGCGACCTGTGCCAGCAGGGGTAAGATTTACTAGTTGAATGCGATTATCATTGGCTTCTTTTTTTAAGCTCAGAGTTGGGAGTAAGGTTACACCCTGTCCGTTGGCAACAAATTCCATTATTGTAGATAATGAGGTTGCAGCAAAAATATTTGCAGAAGTTTTACTTTCAGTATTACAGGCCTTTATTGCTTGATCACGCAGGCAGTGTCCTTCATTAAGCAATAGGATTTTTGCAATCGGAATATCAGTTAAATTGACTGGATTTGAAATGTCTTCTTGCTTTTTACTAGTGGCAAGAATGAATGGATCATAAATAATCTCTTTCACACTAAAACGTGCTGCCTTTTCTGGTTCAGTGGCTATTAAGGCTATATCAAGAGATCCTGCTTCAATAGCCTCAAGCAGTTGCTCAGTTTTTGCTTCGCTGACATTAAACTCAACTTCTGGCAGATTTTGTTGCAAGAGAGGAAAAATATCAGGCAATAAATATGGAGCTATGGTGGGGATTAGGCCAAAGCGAATAGGGTGGTGGGGTTTTCCTTGTTGTGACAAAGAAAAAGATACTAATCTGTTGGTTTCAAGCAATATGCCTTTGGCTCTGGCAATAAATTCGGCGCCAAATGGAGTTGTCTTGATTGGTTTGCTAGAGCGATCAAAAATATTAGTGCCGCATATTTCTTCAAGCAGGTTGATTTGTTGTGATAGTGCTGGCTGGGTGACATGGCAGATTTGGGCAGCGCGACCAAAATGCCCCTCTTGGTCAATTGCAACGGCATAGCGCATTTGTTTTAAGGTGATTGGCATGATAAGAAAAACTTATCATAAATTAAAGAATTGTCAATTGGACTTATTGAAAAATTTATAGCAAGTTAGGTCTATAAAAGGAGATTGCTATGTCAGATAAAAAAACTTTAACTACAACTGCTGGTGCGCCAGTTCCAGATAATCAAAATTCACTAACTGCGGGTGCGAGGGGTCCTGTTTTACTTCAAGATTATCAATTGCTTGAAAAGTTGGCACATCAAAATCGCGAGCGCATTCCAGAGCGTGTTGTGCATGCAAAAGGTTGGGGTGCTTATGGTGTGTTAAAAATTACAGCTGATATTTCAAAATATACCAAAGCTAAAGTTTTACAGCTTGGAGCAGAAACGCCTATGCTAGCACGCTTTTCAACTGTTGCGGGTGAATTAGGTGCTGCAGATGCTGAGCGTGATGTGCGGGGTTTTGCGCTTAAATTTTATACTGAGGAAGGAAATTGGGATTTAGTTGGTAATAATACGCCAGTGTTTTTTGTTCGCGATCCAATGAAATTCCCTGATTTTATTCATACCCAAAAACGCCACCCAAAAACTAACATGCGCTCTGCCACAGCTGCGTGGGACTTTTGGTCGCTTTCGCCTGAAAGCTTACATCAGGTGACGATTTTAATGTCTGATAGAGGATTGCCAGTCTCACCAATGAATATGAATGGATATGGATCGCACACATATTCGCTTTGGAATGAAAAAGGTGAACGCTATTGGGTGAAGTTTCACTTTAAAACTGCTCAAGGGCATAAGCATTATACTAATGCACAGGCTGAAATTATAGTTGGCCAAAACCGCGAAACCTATCAAGAGGCTTTATTCGGAGGAATTGATGCAGGTGAATTCCCGCGTTGGAATGTTCAAATTCAGGTTATGAGTGAGGCTGAAGCAGAATGCGCGCCATTTAACCCGTTTGACTTAACAAAGGTCTGGCCACATGCTGATTATCCTGTGATTGATATTGGGGTAATGGAGCTTAATCGTAATGCTGAAAATTATTTTGCTGAAATAGAACAGGCAGCATTTTCACCTTCAAATATTGTTCCGGGTATCAGCTTTTCACCTGATAAAATGTTGCAAGCTCGGATTTTCTCTTATGCTGATGCGCATCGTTATCGCCTAGGGACACATTATGAAGCATTGCCAGTTAATGCACCAAAATGCCCTGTCCATCACTATCATAAAGATGGGTCAATGAACTTCATGGGTCAGCAAAGTGGCAATGTTGATGCTTATTATGAGCCAAATTCGGTTAATGGCCCAGTTGAAGACAAAAGCGCTATGGAACCGCCATTGAAAATTGATGGTAATGCAGATCGTTATAATCATCGTGATGGAAATGATGATTTTTCACAACCACGGGCTTTGTTTGAACTATTTGATGATAAACAAAGAGAAAGATTATTTAGCAATATTGCAGATGCAATGAATGGTATTCCAAAAGAAATTGCTGAGCGTCAATGTAAATTATTTGATCAAATTCATAAAAACTATGGCGAGGGAGTTCGCGCAAAACTAAAATAGTTATAATTAAGGTCTGTAGTCATTGAACAGGCAGTAAGTGTCTGCATCAAAATGTATAATAAAGCGAAAAGGTGTGTGAGCAAAACTGTAATTATTTAATACTCACACACCACCCCCGCGTCCACAAGGTTTGCCTAAATAAAAGTCGAATTATTTGCTAATAATAAATTACTAGCAATTCAACTTTTGCTAAAAAATCTCAAAAATGAAATTGAATAAGCGATAAATAAGAACATTGCAGTTGATTATGTGCAAGATGTTTGACGCTGTATTACAGCAATAATACGTGAAATTGTAGTTTAATACGTGAATTTGCTCATTCTCTCAAAGTGAATTAGAGTGTTAGGAATATTGATTCCAAACTTTAAGAGCTGTTATTTTGTTTAAGATCATAAAATCAAGAGGCTGGCGGAAGGAAATAATAATATCAGCAATCATAGTGTTGATATTTGCTTTTTTAGGGCCATTTGGCACTTATTATGATTTATCTTTTGTTGAGCGAATTATATTTTGGGCAATGGCTATTTTTGGTTGTGGTGTTTTTTTTAAATACTTTTTTTTTAATACAATAAAACATTCTTATCTTTCACATTTGCACATTTTTACCCGCCTCGTAATAGGGGCATTCTTAGCATCATTTCCTGCAACAGGGTTGATTTATATTATTTATAAATACTTTATGAATTCTACTATTCCTTTAGAGATGTTACCATCTAGATGGTTTATTGTTTTTATTATTGGAATTGCTATTACTAGTGTTCATTTTTGGGATTTAGTGTTGCAAAACTCCAAAACTACTTATTATAAAGATGAGGCAAAGATATTAAATCCCATTGAAAAGGATGCTGGTATTCAACAGTTTTTATCTCGCTTACCAGATGATTTTAACAAAAATTTAGTATCGCTGTCGATGCAAGATCATTATATTAAAGTGGTAACAGATGATGCTCATACGATGTTACTAATGAATTTTGGTGACGCTATAAAGGAATTAAAAAACTACCCTGGGATACAAATTCATCGCTCTCATTGGGTAGCAAATCAGGCAATTAAAAAAATAAAAAAGCAGGGGCGCTCTCATTTTGTTGAATTAAAATGTGGTGCAAGGCTACCTGTTAGTAATGGATATATTGCAATTGTTAGCTCAAAAGTGAAGAAAAAAGCTACATAATTTTATAATAGATCGCATTTTATATAAATTAGTTTCAAATTTTACTCTACACTTTCAGACGATAGCCATTTTACCTCAATATTGTTTTAAAAGAGAATTATTATTGGAGAGTAAAATGACATCCTCACAACTAAATACAAATGCTTTTGCCAATTTTCAGGTTTTAAAGGGAGAATCTAGTGATCACGAGCGAGAACAGTTATTTCGCAATATGGCGCATCTATTCTCTCACGTATCAGATAAATGTGATGATGCACAGGTTTTGCAATATGATGAAGTGTTATGTAAATTAGCAGAGTTAGTTGAGGTTGAAGCAAGAATCCATGTTGCTGAATTGCTTGCCCCGCTTGAGCGGGCTCCAGGTAATGTTGTTGTAAAATTGGCCAATGATACAATTAGCGTAGCTAGGCCATTATTAGAATTTTCAAATGTTCTTTGTGATGATGACTTAATTGAAATCATTTCAAGACAATCTGAAAATCACAGAGTAGTAATTGCAGCTCGAACTAACGTTGCGGAGCGGGTTGGTGATGCAATTGTTGAAAATGGTGAGCATGAAAGTGTTGTAAAATTAGTTCAAAACCCATCTGCAAATCTTGGTAGTTCTGCACTTGAAAAGGTTTTATTGCGCTCGGCTGATGACGAGAGATTAGGTGATGTATTAAGAGGGCGTGAGGGAGTTAATTGGACTAAGTTGCGAGGTGAAATTAGCAATGCTGGAGCAAAAGTTCTTGATATATTGTCACTTGAAGAAATGAACAGTGATAATAACAATAGCGGTTTGGTTAGTGAATTGGTATTTAACCGAATTCGTAATAAAGCTGGATTTAATTCCCAAGAATGGAAAGTTGCCTATAATCAGGTGAAAGCATTAAATGATAGAAAGCAATTAAATACAGGTGCATTAGCGAGATTTGTAAGGTTTGGCTATGGGCATCATGTAGCCGCTGCGCTAACTATCACTTTACGTGTATCGCCATCACTTTTCGTAAAACTATTAGCAACTCAAGATTATGAACGTATGTTGGCGGCTTGTAGGGCTTTTGGTCTTAATGCTGATATATTTGAAGGAATTATTGGTGTGCTTCCTTGGT
>JALSJY010000015.1 GCA_026989045.1 Hyphomicrobiales bacterium
GCAGTAGGGACAGAGTTAGTGCCATTTTTTAGCAATGATAAAGATCTTTCAGATGATATTTTTGAGGCAGGTGAAAAGTGGGATGATCCTTTGTGGCCAATGCCCCTTTATCAGTCTTATAATAAAATGCTTGATTCAAAAGTCGCTGATGTAAATCATGTAACTCAAGGTGGATATGCTGGCTCAATCACTGCTGCGTTATTTTTGCAAAAATTTATTAAGAATACAAAATCTTGGGCGCATCTTGATATTTATGGTTGGTCGCTACAAGAGCGCGCTGGGCGCTCTTATGGTGGGACTGATCAAGGCATTAGAGCAGTATATGAAATGCTTAAAACTCGATATACTAGTTAATCAATAGCCTTTTTTTATATCGACTAAATTGGGTAGGGGTTTGCCGCTTTCATGCTCGATTAGGATTTTTGAAAAATAATTCACCCCAGTTTGTGCATTAGAAATTGCAGCAATATGTGGGGTGATATAGCAATTATCCATTTCCCAAAGCCGGCTGGTTTTAGGTAGTGGTTCAACTTCAAATACATCAAGTGAGGCAGCGCCAAGTGTTTTGTCTTTTAGCGCTTTAATAATATCAGCTTCATTTTGATGGCCACCACGGGCGGCATTGATTATTGTAGGAATGAAATTTTCAACTCGTCGTAATTTTTTGAAATTGTGATAATTTAAAATGCCTTGTGTCTGTTTTGTCAGTGGAAGTAGGTTAACCAAAATATCTATATTTGAGAGAAATTGATTAAATTCATCAGCCCCAATATAAGTTTTCACTCCTGCAATATTTTTTTGCGAGCGTGCCCAGCCAAATAGGTTAAAATTAAAAGGCTTGAGCTTTTTAATTGCATCAAGGCCTAATTCACCCAAACCCATTATGCCGACATTTCTTTGATTTGCTGGGGGCGGAAAATATTGTTGCCAAAGTTTCGCTCTTTGTTCATTTTGATAATGAGAAAAAAGCCTATGGTGCATTAAAACGTGAGAAATTACATATTCACTCATGCAATTGGCTAAATCATCATCAACAAAACGCACGATAGGGACGTTATTTGGTAGGTTTTTATGCGCTAAAAGCGCATCAACGCCAGCACCTAAGGACATGATAGCTTTGAGGTTGTTTAGTCCATCAAATGCGTTTTCTTTTGGCTTCCAGACTAAAATATAATTTATCTCACTGGTATTATATTTATCACCACACCGATAAATCTTATAGGGGCTAAGTTTTTGCTTCAGTCTTTTGGCCCATAAGTCTTCATCAACATCGTTTAGGTGTAATAATAATGCCATTTAATTTTCTCTTATTTTTAAAGCGCCTTTTAGGTTATAAAAAAGGCTTGAGTTTTTGAAATTTAAACTCAAGCCTATCAATTTAATAATTTATCGAAAAACTATTCAGTAGGGAAAGCTACTGGTTCATCAGATAATGTTTGTAAATAGGCTAAAAGGTCAGCGCGATCTTCGTCTTTTTTAATGCCAGCAAAGGTCATTTTTGATTTTGGTGCAAAAGTCTTTGGTGAAGTTAGGAATTCATTGAGATTTTCATAATCCCAAACTAGACCTTCAGCACTTAATTCTTGGAAAACCTTAGAATATTTAAAGTCCACATGTGTACCAACTTTATGGCCTATAACTCCCCAAAGGCCAGGGCCAACCATATTTTTATTTTCTGGTTTCATATTGTGACAGGCTATGCATTTGCGTGCTACCTTCTTACCATTTTCAACTGAAGCAGAGGCAAGCAATGTTGCTAATGATGTTGTTTCTGCCGGCTCTGCTGGCTCAACAGGAGTTGCGTCTTGTTCAGTGGCAGCCTCTGATGTTTGCGTCGGTGCTGACTGTTCTTTTACGACGGCAACTTCAGGTATGGGGTAATTATAGCCAGTGCCTTTATCTTTTATTGGGGTGTAAATAGCAGTGGTAATAAAGCTGATGACAAGCACAAATGCTAGCGCCCCAACAAGTGCAATAAGAAATTTAACAAGGCTCATAATATTCATGATGCTCTCCAGCATATAATTGTAAATAACATTGGTTCAATTTAAATAAGCTTATTATTATAATAAGCTAACAACAAACATAAACTATCTCTAAGCAAGTAATTGTGCAACAGGATAATTTGACTTAAAAGGCTTTAATAGTAGATTTTGGAGTAATATTTTGAATAAGAAAATGTTGGGATTAAAAAAGATTGCCTTTCAGGGTGAATTAGGCGCATTTAGTCATAGTGCTGTTGCGGCACTATTTCCTCATGATGAAGCTTTGCCGTGTGAAAGCTTTGAAGATAGTATAAAAGCGGTGCAGTCTGGTGAAGCTGATTTTGGCGTTGTGCCGATTGAAAACTCGCTTTATGGGCGGATTGCCGATATTCACCACCTTTTGCCTGAAAGTGGTTTGTTTATTGTTGGCGAATATTATTTGCCCATTGAGATGAATTTGCTTGGGGTGAGGGGTGCTTCCCTTAGCGATATAAAATCTGTGCAGAGTCTTTCGGTGGCGCTTGGCCAATGCCGTAAATTTATTGCTGATAGGGGTTATAAAAAAATCAATGCAATTGATACAGCGGGTTCTGCAAAACAGGTTGCGCGAGTTGGTAATAAAACAGCTGCGGCAATTGCTTCAAAATTAGCGGCTGATATTTATGGGCTTGATGTGCTGGCAAATAATATTGAAGATGCTAGCCATAATACGACGCGGTTTTTAGTCATGAGTAAAAATGATATAAAAGCAAAACCCAATGAGGGTTTGGTAAAAACCACTTTTGTTTTTCGGGTGCGAAATGTGCCAGCAGCGCTTTATAAGGCTATGGGTGGCTTTGCAACTAATGGGGTGAATATGAGCAAGTTAGAGAGCTATATGGTTGACGGCTCATTCACCGCGACGCAATTTTATGCCGATATTGAGGGACACCCAGAAGAAAAAGGCGTGCAGCTTGCGCTTGAAGAGCTTGAGTTTTTTACCGATTTTATAAAAATTCTTGGGGTTTATCCTGCGGGGGAAAAATAGTAGGTGCTTTTATAAGAGGTGGAATATATTTACCCCTTGCAATTGGACGTTTCATTTGCCAAATAAGGTTTGGGAGGCTGGCGGCGGACGTATGTCTTGCCAAATGGGTCAGGTCCGGAAGGAAGCAGCCCTAACAAGTTTTATACGGGTCGTTGTCAGTCTCCTACTTCTTTTATCTTTTTGCTTCTTTTATTTTCTTAGTAAAACTTGTCACAAAATATTTGTCTTGCTTAAAAATAAAGCCTGATATTGACATGGCTTTATGTTAAGTTCACAAAAAGATACATAGGTTTTAAAAAAGGCCACACGGATTTTAAAAAATAAAGAGAAAATAGCAATGCAGCAAAGTCAACTTATTTCAATTATCAATAATGCTTTTGAGAATAGCTCCCAAATTGATTTCAATACTAAGGGCGAAATTCGTGATGCGGTGAATGAAGCGCTTGATTTGCTTGATAGCGGGCAGGGGCGAGTTGCTGAGCGCGGTGAAAATGGAGACTGGGTAGTTAATCAATGGCTAAAAAAAGCGGTGCTTCTTTCATTTAAGCTAAATGATATGGAATTGATAGAAGGTGGAAATGGCAACACGGTTTGGTGGGACAAAGTGCCATCAAAATTTAGCGGCTGGGGTGAGGAGCAATTTCGAAGTGCTGGTTTTCGTGCCGTTCCTGGATCAATAGTTCGTAAATCTGCATTCATCGGTAAGTCGGTTGTTTTAATGCCTTCATTTGTAAATCTTGGCGCATATGTTGATGAAGGCGCAATGGTTGATACTTGGGCTAGTGTTGGCTCATGCGCTCAGATTGGCAAGAATGTGCATATTTCTGGCGGTGCAGGAATTGGCGGTGTGCTTGAGCCACTTCAGGCTGATCCTGTTATTATTGAAGATAATTGCTTCATTGGCGCTCGGAGCGAAATTGTTGAGGGTGTAAAAGTTGGCAAAGGTTCGGTTATTTCAATGGGTGTTTTCATTGGTCAATCAACCAAGATTGTTGATCGAGCAACAGGAGAAGTGCATTTTGGAGAAGTGCCGCCATATTCGGTTGTGGTTGCTGGCTCATTACCAGCTAAGCCATTGCCAAATGGTGAAATGGGGCCAAGCCTTTATTGTGCGGTTATTGTTAAAACAGTTGACGAACAAACTCGCTCTAAAACCTCAATCAATGATTTGTTAAGAGACTAATAATTGCCCCAAAATATTGAAAAAATTGCAACTGATCTTTTAGTAGATTTAATAAAATGCCCCTCAATCACTCCGATAGAAGCTGGCTCGCTTGATGTGGTGGAAGAGTTTTTAAGCGATATTGGTTTTACTTGCACTCGTTTAAAATTTGAGGGTGATGGCTCTTACCCAGTTGATAATTTATTTGCTACACGGCGTGGAAAAAATTGTGACACAACAAGCAAGCATTTCTTATTTGGTGGGCATGTTGATGTTGTGCCAATTGGCGATGAGGCTTCTTGGACACACCCACCTTTTTCAGCGCATATTGAAGATGGGGTGCTTTGGGGTCGAGGTGCAACTGATATGAAATCTGGCGTTGCGGCATTTTGTGCTGCGATGAGAGTTTTGGTTGAAAATAATGATGCAGAAAATGGTATTATTTCTTTGGCTATTACAATGGACGAAGAAGCTGATGCGATCAATGGCACTGAAAAAATTCTTAAATGGGCAAAAGAGCAGGGTTATAAATTTGATTTTTCTATAGTTGGTGAGCCAAGTTCAAATAAGAAAATTGGCGATAGAATAAAAATTGGACGGCGCGGATCATTTGATGGCATTATCAAAGTTATTGGAAAACAGGGGCATATTGCTTACCCTGAAAAATGCAAAAACCCCATTCCTGTTTTGGCAGAAATTGCAACGGCTATAAGCTCAAATCCACTTGATGAGGGGGACGAGCATTTTCAACCCTCCAGCCTACAAATCAGCAGTTTTGATGTTGGGAATAAGGCAACAAATGTTATTCCTGAGCAAGCAATATTGCGTTTTAATGTGCGTCATAATGATTTATGGAATCAGGGTACTCTATTTGATTGGACGCAAAATCTAATTGATAAAATTGATGCTAAGGGCTGTGAGATAGTTTTTGAAAGCCCGACAAGGGGAGCTAATTGCTTTATTTTCCCCCCAGCTAAAGATGTTGAATTGCTTGATGAAATTATAAGAAATCAAATTGGCTCAAATTCCAAGCTAGATTATAGCACAACAGGTGGCACTTCTGATGCAAGATTTATTGCTTCTTATTGCCCTGTAGTTGAGTGTGGTTTGGTTGGCGATCACATGCACGCGGTTGATGAGCGTGTGCCTTTGTCTCAGCTAACGAAGTTGAGCGAGATTTATCTTAACTTTATCACTCGTTATTTTTCTGATTAAGGAAAAACTAAATGAATTCTTTTGCAAATGAAATGATTATGGCCGCACGTGGGGTATTTGCTATTGCCCTTGGAAGGCGTGACGCTGAAAAATATTTTGATCTTACTATTGTTGGTCTGATAGGTGCACTGATTGCCTTGATTTTGGCTTTAGCAATCAGTGCTTTTTTGCCAGCCTTGCTTGGTGATCCGGTTGATGGACTTAGCTCAACTACAGCATTGATTTTTACTGCAGGGGTTTATTTGTTTCAAATTGGCTCGGCGTGGGTTGTTTTAAGTTTGCTTAATCGTGCTGATGGTTTTGTTCCATATTTGGTGGTTGATTTTTGGTCGACATTTTTTGTCACTATTTTGGCGCTTGTTCCAAATGCCTTACAGCTTGAAACTAGTATGGTGATGATGGTTTTGGCTATTATGGTGTTGGTGATTAAAATTAATATCATTCGTTTGATTATAAAGTTACCCGTTATGAATATTATATTATTCTTTGTTGCACACTTGATTGCAGGTTTTGTTGGCCTGCTTGTGCTTGGCTCGGTATTAGGAGTTGATCCAATGGTGATAAACTCTCAGGTTCAATAATCTATTTTCATTAAATAAAGACCTGCAGAGGGCGCAAGAGAGCCGCATCTTTGTCGTTCTTTTGCTTCTAACGCAGATTTGAAATCTTTTACACTCCATTTGCCTTGCCCCACAAGTTTAAGAGATCCTACAATTGAGCGCACTTGATGGTGTAAAAATGAGCGGGCATTTGTGTTAATAACAATATGGTCTAGTTCACGGCGCACATCGATAAAATCAATGGTTTTAGTAGGTGATTTTGACTGGCATTCGATTGAGCGAAAAGTTGTGAAATCATGCTCGCCAATAAGATATCGTGCAGCTTTGCTCATGGTATCTGTATCTAATTCTACAGGCACATGCCAAACCCTGTTTCGCTCTAAAGCTGGCGGGGCGCGGCGGTTTAAAATTATATATTCATAATAGCGTGCTTTGGCGCTAAAGCGTGCCTCAAAATCTTTTTGCACTTGTTTTGCTTCAAGAATGGCAATTTCATTTGGCCTTAGATGATAGTTAAGTGCTTCTTTTATACGGAAGCTATCCCATTGTTT
>JALSJY010000016.1 GCA_026989045.1 Hyphomicrobiales bacterium
CCCCTCCCTCAATCCCCCCCCCTTTAAAAAAGAGGAGCCAAGAGCAGGGGTTAATCTTTAAAGTTTAACAATTACTCGCCCCATAACCTGCCCTGCTAGTATTTTTTTCGCGGCATCTGGCAATTGCTCTAATTCTATTTCACTAACCATTGGCGCATAGGTTTTTTGGTTGAAATTTTTTGCTAATTTTTTCCATGCTTTTTTGCGTGCTTTAAATGGTTGCATAACGCTATCTATGCCATAAAGATTCACCCCTCGAATGATAAAGGGAATAACGCTTGCCTCCCAGCTTGCACCGCCCGCAAGGCCAATTGCTGCAACGCCGCCGCCATATTTTACTGCCTTTAGGATATTGCCAAGTGCTTGACCGCCAGCGCTATCAATCACTCCTGCCCAGCGCTCACGCTCTAACACTCTTTTTGATGGCTCAGATAATTCTGCACGAGCCATAACAGAGCTTGCGCCAAGTTTTTTAAGAAATTCTGCCGTTTCCTCTCGCCCGCTTAATGCCACCACGTCATAGCCAGAGTTTGCTAACAGCATTACCGCGATTGAGCCAACTCCGCCGCCTGCACCTGTTACAAGAATTTCACCATTTTTTGGCTTGAGGTGGTTTTTTTCAAGGCGAGAAATTGCTAACTGGGCGGTTAGGCCAGCGGTGCCTATTACCATTGCATCACGGGTTGTCATTGATTTTGGCAATGGCACAAGCCAGTCCGCATTCACTTTTGCAAATTGTGCATATCCGCCCCATTGCATTTCACCAACTCGCCAACCCGTAAGGATAACTTTATCACCCTTTTTATAACGCTCATCAGAGCTTGAGTGAACAATTCCAGCAAAATCAATTCCTGCCACATGCGGATAATTTCGCACTAAACCGCCACCACCTGTTAGGCATAATCCGTCTTTATAATTTAAGCCTGCCCACTCAATTTCAACCATAACATTACCGTCAGGTAATTGATTTTCATCGACGCTTTCAACAGTTGATGAAATTTCTCCTGCTTCATTTTTTCTTATTACTAATGCACTAAATTTCATTATTTTATCCTTTGCTTATTATTGGAAGAATAACTCTAAAAGTAGCACCCCTCCCCTTGGTTTTCACCAATTCCAGTTTGCCATTCATTTTGTCAATAATCTCACGGCTAATAGCTAGGCCAAGACCAAGGCCGCCATCATCGCGTGCATTTTTTCGTCGCCCACGTGAGAATTTTTCAAAAATATGCTGCGCATCACTTTCTAATATTCCTTGCCCATTATCAGCAAACTCAACAATATATTTCTCTCTAATTTTACGAGAGCTAATGCGCACAAATGGCTTTCTTGCATCATTATATTTAATAGCATTAGTGATTAAATTGATAAAAACCTGCGTCAATCTATCAGCATCTGCATTAACACTGACTTTTCTTGCCTGTGTGACTTTTTCTAATTTCACATTTTTTTGCATCGCAATTGGATAGCAAATATCAATCGCTCTATTAACAGCCTGTCTTGGATCTATTGAAAGATTTATCCAAGGCCTCTCCCCACGCTCAAGTGCATTAAGGTCTAAAATTTCATCAAGCAATTTTGTTAAGCGCATGCTTTCAGTATTTATTGTTGTAATGAATTTTTTTTGCTGGTCTTTGCTCAAATCATCATGGGTCAATAATATTTCTGAAAATGACCTTATTGCGGTCATAGGCGTGCGAACTTCATGGCTAACTTTTGATAGAAAATCATCTTTTTGCAGATCAAGTTCACGCAGGCGTGAATTTGCGGTTTGTAATTGATCTGCAGTTGAGCGCAATTGTGCGGTGGTCTGCTCAAGCTGCTGTGAATATTTCATAACCTGTTGTGTTTCATCTGCAATTTGCATCACCTCTTCAAGCGACACTTCTGAGCCAGAGAGAACTTTTGATAACACAACATGAGCAGATGCCGCACCAATTGAGCCTGCTAACTCGCGTTCAAGCCTATTAAAAAATTCAGCGGTTGGCTCAACATCGGCACGTTTTACGCCACTCTCTTTGGCGAAATTTTCAAATAAAGCATAAGCACGTTTTCCCCCTAACACCCTTTGAGCAACAAAAAACAAATCATTGATAGAGGCAGAGCCACGCATTGCTCTTGATTGAGCGCTCCCTTTTTCTAAAAACACATCAACAAAGAGAGATGATTGAATGCGCTCAAGTGCTGATTGTTTTGATAAAAGTGAGACAATGATTAAAACAACAGCATTTAATAACATGCTCCAAAACACCGAATGCACGAGTGGATCCATTCCCTCAATGCCAAATAAGGCTTGTGGGCGAAGCAAAGAAATTCCCCATGGGCCTTGCTCAATTAAATTTGCAACCCAAAGATTGGTGTTACCAAAACTTGGTAGAAATAATGTCCAACCCCAAATAAGAAAACCAATAGATGTGGCCGCAATTGCACCTTTAACGCTTGCTTCTCGCCAATAAAGGGCTGCAATCATTGAGGGTAAAAATTGCGCAACTCCAGCAAATGAAATTAAGCCAATAGCGGCAAGTGCATCTGAATTTCCTGAGAACCAAAAATATAAAAACCCCAAAAATAAAACCAAAGCAATTGATATGCGGCGCGATGTTAACAATAAACGAGTTACGCCCTGCCCGTCCTCTGTGCCAATATTATCAGAAGTCCTAAGCGCAATTGGCATAACAATATGATTTGAGATCATAATTGAGAGTGCAATTGTTGCGATAATAATCATTGATGTGCCGCTAGAAAAACCACCTATGAAAGCAAACATTGCTAAAGCGCCATTATCTGCTGCAAGGGGTATAGTAAGCACAAACATATCTGGGTTTGCCCCTGCAGGAAGTGTAGTTAAGCCATAAAGAGCAATAGGAATTGTAAAAATAGACATTAAGAATAAATAGGCTGGAAATGCCCAGCCCGCCGTTTTCAAATGACGCTCATCGGAATTTTCAACTATGGTGATTTGAAATTGCCGCGGCAGGCATAAAATTGCCGTGGCTGAAAGGAATAAAATTGCAATCCAACGTGGGCCAAAAGTGCTTTTTGCATAAATATCAACTCCAGCCTCTTGCGCTTTAGTGAAAATAGATTCCACCCCACCACCAAGTGAAAAAACTACAAAAACCCCAACCGCAATAAAGGCCACAAGCTTAACAATTGCCTCAAATGCAATCGCTGCCACCACCCCATGATGTTGCTCTTTTGCATCAACATTTCGTGTGCCGAATAAAATGGTAAAAAGCGCCATAACGGCTGCAATGCCAAGAGCTAGTGAACCGTCACCAAAACCTGCCAGCGCTCCATTATTTGATGAAGCAGAAATTACCTTAATAGAGTCAGTAATAGCTTTTAATTGCAGTGCTATATAAGGCGTAGTGCCAATAACGGCAATTAGTGTAACCAAAATGCCAAGCCGATTTGACTTGCCAAATCTTGATGACAATAAATCTGCAATTGAGGTAATGCGGTTTTTCTGCCCAATGCGCACTAATTTGCGCAAAATAAACCACCAAGCGACAAAAACCAATGTTGGCCCCAAATAAATTGCCAAAAACTCAAAACCATTACGAGCAGCAGAGCCAACTGCGCCATAAAATGTCCAGCTTGTGCAGTAAACAGAAATAGCAAGAGTATAGATGAATGGTGAATTTAAAAAGGTCTTTTTACCCTTTGATGCCCACCTATCACCAAAATAAGCAATAGCAAATAATAAGCAAATATAGGCAAAAGCAATTAGAATAATGAAATTTGCTGATAGCATCAATTTTTGCTTTCAGTTGTTTTATTGCCCTTTATTTCATCTTCTTTTGAGGTGGCATTTATATCTGAGTTCGAAATAAAAGAAGAGAGAAAAAAAGTCGCAACAATCAATAAAAGCCAAATACCAAATAAATAAATCACCACTAATGGCGCACCAAATAGGCGAGTTTCAATGTTGAAAATGCTTAATATTGGCGGTAATAGTAAAATTACGCCAAAAACCGAAAGCGCCAACGCCGCATTTTCTAATTTGCGGCGGTTTGCCATTATCCCTGCCTCTTATCTGTTTTATTTATGCCCATAAGCATGCGCACGGCCTCTATTACATCAACATTGGCATAGGGTTTGGTAATAAACGCATTCGCTCCCAATTCTTTTGCTAGCTCTTTGTCTTTTTCCTGTCCTTTTGCGGTTAAAATCAAAATTGGTAGATTTTTACTGCTTTGCTCTAAGCGTAATTGTTTTAAAACCTCAAAACCAGATTTTATTGGCAGCATCACATCTAGCACTAAAACTTTTGGCTTTATGGTTTTAACTGCATCAAGAACTGCCTGCCCATCTGTAACAGAATGAATTTTCCATCCTGCTCGCTTTAGAATAAAATCTAGTGAGGCAAGAATTCCTGGCTCATCTTCAGCAATTAACACATCAATTTTCAATATTCCCTCCCTCAGAGACAAATATATGTTAAATCACTAATACTATCATGCCCATTTTGCCAATATTTTTTTAAAAATAAAATTTTAAATTGGATATAACGCATCTTCTTGACGGTGAGCGCAATATTTTAGAGTACAAAGACGGCATGACGGCCCCACCTCAACATCATTTGTTTCATCGCCCAAATCAAGTCCCTTAGCATATATAATATCTTTGGCATGGAAAATATCACAGGCTAGCATTACAGAAGTATACATTGTTTGCTCATTAAAAGCTGAAAGTCTTTTAGAGGTGGTTTTTGCAATGAAAAAATATCTTGAGCCGTCAGCAAACCGCACTATCTGGCGCACAATTGGCTCGCTTGAGCCAAAGGCTGAATATATAGCCCAAAGCGGGCAGGCATGGCCAGAATTTGGCAACAATAAACCTGGTAGGGGGAAATGTTTGGTTAAACGGCCTGCTGGATCAGAGCGCAAAAAACCAAACGCTATGCCTGAAGCGTCCTTTTGTCGCAAAGTTACTAACCTATGAGCAACCTGCTCAAAACTTGCAGTATATTTCTGCCCCAAATAATCAATGTCATATTTACTTAATTGTGCAGCTTGCAAAAATTGCTGATAGGGAAAAATCATAGCGCCAGCAATATAAGAGGCTAGATATTTTGAGCAAAGAATCTTTGTTTGTTTCAAGGTAAAATTTGGACTATCAGATTGCATCTTTATTAAATCATCAGCAGATAATTGTGCAAATAATGAAGCAAGTTGAAATTGCCTAGTTGATGCTCGCGCTGAACCAAAAAAATAAATAGTGCGCTTTTCTGCATTATAAATAAACTGAGTAGATTGATTATTTGTAGCTTCGCGCTTTACAACTTTTATCGAAAAATTATCTTTTAGTGTAGCAAGAAGCGCCTCTTCTCCAAAGCTTCCATATTGATTTATCTTCTCCCTCAAGGCCAAGGCAGCATCTTCGAGAATGGGAAAGTAGTTTTTTTCAGCTATAATATAATCATCAAGCTCTTTGGTTGGGGTGATTGACCTTTTATTTTGCAGAGTTTGGTCAAAATGACCAATGAGAGTTTGCGCCACTTCTGACATGAGTTTAGATTCACGGCCAATTGAGGCCAAAAACCGATCTCTATCTTCTTGCGATAAATCTGCAACCCCTTCAATAATTTCTGCACTCGAGCGGATAGCTGTAACCTGAGAGAGAATCTGATGTAAAAGCTCAGAGAATAATGGATCAGCTTTTAATCTATTAGTATAAACTTGGTTAGAAGTTTTGGTATCAATATAAGCACGGTAAAGCTGCACAAATGATGTAGCTAAATTTGGCGATTGCATCACCATCTTGCTAGCCTCCTCTTGAGTTATGCTTGCCCCTTGCATAACAGGGTCTGCAAAAGCCTCACCAAGGTCAGTAATTAGTCGTTGTTCGCTCTCACCAGTTAATTTATCGATATTTAATTCAAGCGCTTTTGCAATTTTCTGCAATAAAGCACCACCAACGTCGCGCTTTGATGCTTCAATCAAATTTAAATAGCTTGGCGAAATGCCAACGTTACGCGCAAGATTAGCCTGTGAAACCGCTAATGATTTCCGTTGGTTACGGATTCTAAAGCCAATTGGTGCGCGCATTTCTCACTCTATTTTGTCAATAAATTTACAATATATTCCGGTTATTATAACAAGTATTTACAAAATTTCATAGCTTTTACAATGCCCTATTGTATTTATTTTCAAATATAGCAATAGTGAGTCCTTCATGGAAGGGAGGTTGGCTGTTGCTAATTCCAAGCCAT
>JALSJY010000017.1 GCA_026989045.1 Hyphomicrobiales bacterium
TACAATGGAGTTGCAACGGCAACTTTTATAAATCGAAATTCATTCGCTACATTTCTTGCTTTTGGTTTAATTATCGGCATCGCGTTTAGTGTTGCCGCTCTTTTGCCAAATGATGACCTTACAGGGGAACAAAAAAGCCCCCTCTCCTCTTTACTCTTTGGTTTAGGCTCAGCGATAATTATGGTTGCGCTTCTTGCAACTCAATCACGCATGGGCTTTGCTGCGGGAATAAGCGGGGCAGTTGTCACTCTAATATTAGTTTTCTCAAAAACCTCAAAATCCACCCGCCTAATTTGGTCGGTGACTATTATAGGTTTTTTGGGTTTAAGTGCTTTATTTACTCTTTACGGCTCTGGTTTACTGGAAAGACTTGGCTCAACAGAATCACTAGCAGATGGGCGACTTGCTCTATATACTCAGGTAATAGATATGATTTCTACTCGCCCATGGCTTGGATTTGGCGCTGGGAGCTTTGAATTGGTTTTTCCTTTATTCCACCAGTTGCCTCTCAGCCCTGATCTAGTTTGGGACAAAGCGCATAATACCTATCTAGCGCTTTGGTCAGAGCTTGGAATTATTTTCGGATCAATCCCAATAATTCTTGTCATCATATATAGCAGAATAGCTTGGCAAATTTATCGAACAACAAAGCGCCGCTGGTTACATAGTGCAATAATGATTGGCGTTATTACAACAACCGCTATTCACTCTTTAGTTGATTTTAGCCTTGAAATTCAGGCCGTAGCTTTTATTTTTTGCGCAATTATGGCTCTTGGAATATCAGGGTCTACTAGATCAATAACGGAAAAAGACAATGTTTAACTGGCTTTCAAATATTATCGGTTTGAAACAATCAACTAATCAACAACAAGATAGTAATAGCCAGCAACGTCAACGGCTAAAATTTGATGAACTACCAAAGTTAATATATGCAATTGGTGATGTTCACGGCTGCCTTAATCTGTTGCAAGAGCTTGAAGATAAAATTGCAAATGATTGCACAAAGCAAAAGCAAGAAGCACTTATAATCATGCTTGGTGATTATGTCGATAGAGGCCCTGATTCAGCCGCGGTTCTGGATCATTTGTTATCTTCGCCCCCTGCTGGAACTACACGTCTTTGCCTAGCTGGCAACCATGAGGAGGCAATGCTAACTTTCCTACAAAATCCAAAGTCTCATGCAGATTGGTTAAATTTTGGCGGTGTCCAGACACTAACCTCTTATGGATTCAATCCAAATGAACTTAACTTAAGTGATATAAAACATAGAAATTTTATTCATAAGATAAATAGCTTTATTCCAAATGAGCATATCGATTTTCTTGCTAAATTGCCTAGCATTGCTATTTTCCCTAAATATGTTTTCGTGCATGCTGGCATACGATCTGAAATATCATTAGATGCGCAATCTGATACAGATTTGCTTCAGATTAGAGGGGGGTTTTTAAACCATGCAGGCATTCCTAATTTGACAGTAGTTCACGCTCACACCCCAATTGAAAAACCCTATATTTCTGCAACCCGCATTAACATAGACACTGGTGCTTATATATCTTCTCATTTATCGGCTATAAAAATTGTTAATGCTAAAGTGGCTGGTATTTTAACAAGTTGATGTCATTCTCTCTTTAACTTTCTTTGAGCAAATAAAATTACAAAACAGGAGTTAACCATGACTATCAAAGCAAATAGCATTTGAACATTGCAGAGCTCTATCAAATGTTTAGTCTATGCAAAGATAGCTTTTTAAGATACCAGTAGTGCGAATTTTAGTAACGAAACATTGATTAGGTTGTTTTATGGACGAAACTACAATTGATATTCGCACAATATTAGAATTATTGCATAGACGTTATAAACTCATACTTACAACTATTGTTCTGATCGTAGGTGTTGCTGCAATATATGCGTTTTCATTAACCCCCACTTATACTGCTTCAACACTTATCCTTGTAGACACACAAGTTAAAGATTTATTAGATCCAAATTCTCAAACCTCCAGCATTTCTTCTGATAATGCACGTATTGATAGTGAAGTCGAAATTCTTAAATCTGATAATATTCTCCTTGATGTAATAAAACAACAAAATCTTATATCTGATGAAGAATTTGGCGTGAAATTAAATTGGCGTGATAGGCTTATGTCAATCCTGCGCATAAAAGATGCTAAAATATCGTCTGGCAATGATGCCTTGCAATTTGTTTTGGGTAAATTACGAGACGCTATTTCTGTGAAGCGCAAGGGACTTACCTATTTAATATCTGTCTCAGCCACTTCAGTTTCTCCAGAAAAGGCCGCAAAAACTGCTAATAATGTTGCTATGGTCTATGTAGAGGCTCAAGTGCAATCAAAGATTGATAATATAATTGCCGCTCGTGATATTTTACAATCACGCATGAGCACTGCCAGTAATGCTATCATTTTAGCAGAGCAATCATTTGATAGTTTTATATTAGATAATATTGATACTATTACCCGTGAAACTGGGCGCAATGACATTGCTCAAATGCGTAAAGCACTTGAAACTACTGCTGCAAACCAGCTTGACGCCTCTGCTAGCGCTGAACAAATTGCTAAGAATATTTCACTTAAAAATTGGGTAGCAATCTCACAAAATCTTCAAGATGAAGCATTTAATGAACTTCAGCGTCAAAGAAATCAAATTGCAAACCAATTATCCCAAATGGCCTCAGATTCACAACAAGTTATAAATTTGCGGCTTGAATTGGCAAATATTGAAGATAGCCTTATGGCCAGTGCTCAAAATGGTTTAGGTGCATTGCGCCAAACTATTTCTAGCGATCAAGCTAAAGTTTCTAAGCTTCGTCAGCAAATAAGAACAAGCGTTATTAATTCTAACCTTCCTGCAGACATCTTAGCGCAAATTTATGAAATTCAGCAAAATGCCCAGATTGCTCGCACCCAATATCAGACACTACTTACACGGGTCAGCGAATTAGGAGCGCAAGCACAAACGCAGGTTGCTGATAGCCGGATAGTTTCACTTGCTCTTGCTCCATCTTCTCCATCATTTCCAAATAAAAAACTAATATTGCTTCTTGCTGCTCTATCTGCACTTGGTTTGGGAATTGGTCTGGCTTTGTTATATGAGAATTTTGTTGGGGGGTTTATTTCTGAAGGGCAGGTTGAAAGTGTATTGCGACTTCCTGTTATAGCAACAATGCCGCATGTTAATGTCCCATTAAAAGATGGAGAAAAACAAATAAATTTGAGTGCTGCTGAACTAATGATTAGCAAACCACTTTCCCCCTTTGCAGAAGCTGTCCGCAGGTTACGTGCTTCAATTGATTATTCTTTACGTCAATCTCATATAAATAGCGATAAAAAATCAAACGACGGCTCCGTCATAATGATTTCTTCTGCTGTGCCCTCTGAAGGAAAATCCACTATCGCCCTTTCACTTGGGCGAGCTTATGCCTTATCTGGTCATCGTGTCCTGCTTGTCGATTGTGATTTACGCAAACCATCGCTTCATAAATATTTAGAAGTTGAAAAATCAGTTGGCCTAGCTGACTATCTTAAAAACCCTGATGATTCAGATATTTTAAATAAGATAATAATTACTGATAACAAAAGCTCACTTGCGACAATTGTTGGTGCTCATCGCGCAACAGCCCCAACGGATCAATTGACATCTGGAGCAGCACTAGCACGCTTAATAAAAAATGCTAAAAAACAGTTTGACTACGTTATACTGGATTCTCCGCCAATTGTGCCAGTTGTTGATGGGCTTTATTTGGCAGAGCAGGCCGATGTAATAGCAATGGTTGTGCACTGGGCAGCTACTTCACAAGGGGAAGTTAAAGAAGCTGTTTCTTCTTTGCAAAGAGTTAAAAGTCCAAATGCAGAAATTGTAGTAATTTTAAATCAGGAAGAAGGCGGCAAGCATAGTTATCGCTATAAATATTCTGGCTATTATGGCGAGTATTAAATTTTACTCTGATAGCTCGCTTTTAGAAAGTAAAGAGCAGCAAGAATATAAGAAATAATTTTACAATAAACAGTAAGTTTTAACTTTATTATTTACAGACCTTGTAGCACTACGCTAGATAAAAAAATTGCATTAGACCCCGCATCTAACTACCTCAGCAGATATTTCTATTTTGTTTTATTAGGGCAGCTTAACTATTTAATGACCATTGCCCGAAATAAACTCATGCATGGCAGTTAAAAATATAATTTTAATATCAAGCCAAATGGACATGTTTTGAATATAAGCCATATCATGCTCAATTCTTGCAATGGAATCACTTTGCTTATCTGTTGGGCCACGATAACCATTTGCTTGCGCCCAGCCTGTTATGCCAGGTATTACTTCATGGCGCATATCGTAATATGGAACTATTTGTTTATAAGGAACTCCTGCGGCCAACTGACCTTTTACAAATGGTCTGGGGCCAACAAAAGACATTTCCCCGCGTAAAACATTTATCAATTGAGGCAACTCATCAAAGCTAGTTTTACGTAATATTTTGCCAACCTTTGTAACCCGGCAATCACCTTTTTTAGTTTGTTCAACACCTGAGATATCTGCTCTATGATAATACATGGTCCTAAATTTAAATATTTTAAATGACTGACCTTTGTAACCAACTCGCTCTTGACGAAAAAACACAGATCCTTTTGAGGTAAGTTTAATTATAAGTGTAATGAATAAAAACAAAGGAGCTAAAATAATCAAGCCAATAGCTGAAGCAATTACATCAAATAATCTCTTAATCACAAAATTAATTCTCCTAGCGACGCTAAGTGATGGTAATATAGGAGTTTCATTATACCAAGCGCAAACTAAACCAGAATGCTCAGAATAATTATCATTTAAATTAGTTTGAATATCGCGAGAAATAAGATGGCGTATAGAAACGCTCTTCACTGAAAAAGAAGATTCGTCCAGCTCTGCTACTCTGGAGGTTATAATGTCCCTAGACCTATAATTTTGCATCCCACACGCATTCAAGGTTAGTTAATAAACTATTAACACTCAAGTAACACTAAATTTATTTAAAATACAATACCAATACTAATAATGATGGTTAATACTAAAGTCTGATAAATCTATATAACCATTATTTATTCCTAAACTATTTTTTAGCAATATATTAGCCAAATATAGTGAGAAATAACATGAGCGCTTTTCTAATTACAACATTGATTGGGATTATTTTGGGTCATGATGGACGTGTAATCTCTTGGATATTTGGTATCATTTTAATATTGGTAGTCATACTCTTAAGTCTTCTTATTTTTGGAGCGTCTGCATTTGTGTTTTTTACTGCATGGTCAGCAATTTTAGGTTATAATTTTGGCTTAGCAATCATACTTTCATCTCTTTTTTTGCTAGATCAAAAATCTATTGATATAAAATTTAAATAAAACTTTAATCAAATTCTAAAGTTGATAATAATTTTGTTCAGACAAGTTGCTCCTAATTGTAAATCAGGAGTAGAAAATGTTTAAAAATATAAATTTAAAGATTTTGACCAAAATAGGCATTATTAAGACAGGCATCATCTTATCATTTCTAGCTGTAGCAATTGCAGGCGTTACCCCCTCTTATGCTAAGATCAACCCTAACTCTAAAACGACTTCAAACCGTTTAATTGTTGAGCGCTCATCTACCTCAGCACCTTTGGGATTTCAGATATTTTGCTTAAAAAACCCAAGCGAGTGCAAATCAAGTTCAAGCAAAAAAATTGCTTACTCATCACAGCTAATGCGTGTGCTTTCTCAAGTGAATCGTAAAGTAAATCGCTCTATCAGACCTCGCAATGATCGTGGCCGTGATATATGGACACTAAATGCTCGTGTTGGAGATTGTGAAGAGTATATACTAGCTAAGCGCTCAAAACTGATTAAAATGGGAGTTTCATCAGGCGCTTTAAGAATAGCTACTGCTACAACCAGACGAGGTGTTGGCCATGCCGTACTTATTGTGCGAACAGATAAGGGCGATTTTGTGCTTGATAACCGCACAAACACTATTAAACCTTGGAACAAAACTGATCTAAGGTGGGTTGCAATTTCTGGCTCTAACCCTAAGAAATGGCGCAAAATTGGATAGATATCCTGCTAATAATTGATTTATAAAATCCACTCGCTCCTTAGGATTTATAACGTGGAGTGGGGTTTCATGCTTTGTTAATA
>JALSJY010000018.1 GCA_026989045.1 Hyphomicrobiales bacterium
GCGCAAGGGCGGTTACGAAAATCGGTGGGCAGCCATAAATTTCCTCCGGGTCATTGCGAACCCCTTTAGGGGTGTGGCAATATGATAATTCAGAAATATTGAGTAGATTGCGAAGATTCCAGACTGCTTCAAAGCTAAAGCTTTTCGCAATGACACAAAGGATTATTTCTAGCGCTAGAGATGTATAATCATCTCCACCTTGTCACCTTGAGCGCAAGCGAAATATGACATCAAGTTGATAATATTTAACAATATCACTCCTTAGCTTGAAACCCTGAAATTACAATCTTACCTTTAGTTTTACCGCTTTCAATCATTTCGTGTGCTTTTCGCATTATTTCTGCATTAAATGGTTTTAATATAACCTCTAGCGTTGTTGTTAATTTACCTGCATCTATTAACGAGGCGATTTCATTGAGTAACTCGTGCTGTTTTATCATATCATCAGTTTCAAACATCGAACGGGTGAACATAAATTCCCATGAAAAACTCACCGATTTTGTGCGAATAAGCGCCATGTCTAAGGGTTGTTGATTTGCAACAATTCCCACAATATGCCCTTGTGGTTTTATCATATCAGCTACATCAGCCCAATGACCATCAGTGTCATTAAAAATTGCGATATAATCGATATATTCATGTCCTAGCGCCTTGATTTGTGATTGCATTTTTTGGCGATGATTTACCACCTCATCAGCGCCTAAATCTTTTACCCAATCTATTGTTTCTTGGCGAGAAGCAGAGGCAATAACGTGTAGCCCTGCTAATTTTGCTAGTTGGATAGCGATTGAGCCAACTCCGCCTGCACCACCAATTATTAAAATGCTCTTGCCCTTATTTGCGCCATTAAGGTCAATCCCCAAGCGATCAAATAGGCTCTCATAAGCTGTAATAGACGTGAGCGGCAAGGCGGCGGCTTGCTCAAAGGACAAAGATTTTGGCTTAAAGCCAACTATACGTTCATCAACAATTTGAAATTGTGCGTTTGAGCCAGAGCGAGTTATATCACCAGCATAAAAAACCTCATCGCCCTTTTTGAACAGCGTCACCTCTTCGCCAATATCCGCAACAATTCCACTAGCATCAAAGCCAAGAATTTTTGCAACTTCCTCTACCTTATCTTTTGGCGCACGAAGTTTTGTATCAATCGGGTTAATTGATATAGCTTTTATTTCAACCAAAATATCTCTTGGTTTTGGCTTTGGCTTTTCAAGCTCTAAATCAATTAAAGAAGCAGGGGTGGTAATGGGTAGGTAGCGGAAAAGTCCAACGGCTTTCATTTTATTTCTCAAAATTTCTTGGTTTAAATTTTACCTAATGCAATTCACTGGTAATTATTATTCCTCATCTATTTCAAGTCGATAAGAACGATGGCAATAGGTGCAATTGCTCATAATGACACTAAGCTCACTAGCTAAAGCTTGGTAACTCGCTCCACTATCAGCTAGCGCAGCTAATTCATCAAAAGCTTTATGCGTTTCAAGCCCCATTGTTTTAAACTCTAGCGGTAGTTTTGCAGTTAAAGCAACAGGGGGCGCAGGCTCTTGAATTAGGCCAACACCTGAAGCTGCCGTTGAAAATTTTGCCATATCTTCATCGCCAATTGCCTCAACCATTGCCTGCACATGTTCTAAAAACTTTCGCATATCTCCAAGAATTTTTGTGCGCTCATCTAAGGTGATATGTATAGCAGACCTGCCATCTTCAGTTGGAGTAACTGAGCCCTTTATTACAAAAACATACAAAATTATTGCTATAATCAAAACCAAAATAATATTTAAAATCCAGCTGAATTTTTGCATATAATTTTCTTTCACAAAGAATCTTTATTTCTTTGACCTTATGCCTTTTAACAAAAAATCTCAAGGATTTTGATTAAACTTGATATATGTCAATGCTGGTATATTAGATTTCACTAATATAAATCTAGAGTGATAATAATTCTATCAAGAAAATTTACTTATAGACGGGTTATCGAGCTGTGTTGCGTTTATTTTTTTGAAGACTTTTTCATTCTTTTTGTTTTAAAAAAAAGGTAAGAAAAATGACTAGTGAAAAAGAGCCGCTCCTAAAGCGCATGATGACCAGACAATGGTCATTCTTTTGGGCAGGTGTTACATTTGGTGTTGCGCAAATTATTTATATGCTTGGATTGTGGATTCAAACCGCTCAAGCTGGCAAAGATGTTTTACTGAAACCAATCACGGTAACAACCGACTTGGGTAAAATGTTTCGCGGCTTAGAAGTTGCAATTTATGATCTCTTTGCACTGCCAGACTTTCAACTATATGGCAAGGCTATTGATGGTGTTGCCTCTACTGGCGGTGCCTTCATTCCTGGCATTGGTTGGCCAATTGTTGGTATGATTATTGGTGGCTGGTTAGTTGGACGCATGGAAAAAGAACAACGCACATGGGTTTATTATCCTTGGCATGTGTTGGTAATTTCCTTCATCGGCGGGGCAATGTTTAGTTATGGTACTCGCTTGGCGGGTGGTTGCACATTAAATCATTTGCTTGGTGGCATTCCGCTATTAAATATCCACTCATTCATCACTGTTATTTTTATGGCAATTGGGGGTGCATTGGCATTTTATCTACTAAGCAAAGTGAATATGTCTCCCTATTTCAAACATCAAGAAACAAAAGCCTATGTTAAAAATGCGGATGCAGGTGAGCGTTTGACTTATCGTGAGGGCTATAATCCTAAAAAACGTTTCATATTTTGGTTTTCTTTGCTCTTCTCTGTGGCCTTTGTTGGCGTTGCTGTTTGGGGCGGGTTTTTTAATCCAGAAAGTCTGCAGCATTTGAAAGATGGTGAATTTGTAGATTTCTCTAAATCAGTTGATGCTAAAGGTTGGTTCTATGTTATTTTAACTCTAACAGCTGGCATTATTGGCGGTTTTGGCATGGCTAAATCTGGCTTTGGCACAGAATGTTCATTGGTTTCTGCAGAAGCAGGCGACATGATGAGAAAAGATGATGCAAAATATGCAAAAATGGGTGTTCCAAGAATTACTCGCACATTGATGCGTAGCTATTTGCCAGTTATTGGCATTGTTGCCTCTTGGGTGGTAATGCTTGGCTTTATGATGCTTGCTTGGATATTCTTTAATGCAGGTCCGGGTTTTGCTGGCTCATTAAAATATCAAACAACTGCTGGCAATTTAATTGGCGGCCTGTTTCTTGGTGCTGGTGCAGTGATGCTAATTGGTTGTGAAATTCGCTCTTATATGCGCATAGGCATGGGTTATTTAAACACATGGGTCGGATTTATGGGTTTTGCAATTGGCTACCTTCCTTTCACCCTATTTTATGAAGAGCACATGGCATTCTTAAAAGGAACTTTGATGATTGAATCATATAAATGGTATGATTTATTCTTTCCTGGAAATGAGCTCGCTCATAAAATTACCCTTGGTGTTTGGTGGCTAATTTTGTTGGCATTATTAGTCTATGTTATCCGTCGCGGCGCACGTGCAACTGGCGCTTCTACTAATAGCTTGATGAATAAAAATACCGAAGATTTACAAGATGAAATTGATGCAGGCGGAAAAGCAGGTAATGGAAAATATAATGGTGTTCCTGTACCTGCACCTGTTCCTGCTGAGTAGATTAGATATATAAAATAAATTTAGGTTGGGGGCTATTATGCTCCCAGCTTTTTATTTAAATAAATCATATAAAATATTATCATTGAGCAAAGCTCTTTAGCGCCAAGCAGCAAAATCCCCACCTGCAATAAATGTCCAATAATTTGAATATTTGCCATTATTGGAGCGTCTTTGCGCCAGACCAAACTCACTAAATTTCTCATTTAAAAGAGTAGAGCGGTGAGGGGGTGAATTAAGCCAGCCATTTATTGCCGCCTCAAGTGTTTCATGTCCGCCTGCTAGATTTTCTCCAACTGCGCCAATATAACCCGCATTTGTTACCCGCTGGCGCAAACTACCACCCAATTCATGCGATAATTTACCTTTGCTTGCCATTAAATTTGAGTGTGTTTGCGCAGCATTAGCTAATTTAAAATTATATTTTAATGGCTTTTTACCATGTGCTTTTCTAACCCCATTGATTTTTTGTAAAATTATGGCTGTGCTTAGCTGATCTGAGTTAACATCAGCAACCCCCACATCAGAAACAAAAGAATAATTGCTACACGAGCTAAGCAACAAGCTAAACAATAAACCAGCCAAAACAACAATAAAATTGCATCTAATGAATATGAGCATATTATCCTGCATTGCTTTTATGTTCTTAAGTTAGATGATAGTAATATCTAACAATAGTAAATAAGCCTACATTAAATCCTGCTTTTGCCGCATTTCAAATAATTTTGTGCTTTTGTCGGGAGTGGCGTTTTTAGTGGTTATTAGTTGGCCTTTTTTAATTGGTTTTAATGTTTTGCCGTCCTCAAGTAGACCTACAGGGATGCAGGATTTTTCATTTGCGTCTTCAACCTTCATGGCGAAGGAGCGATAGCAGGTTTCACCGATTGCATCTAATCTCTCCCCAGCTTGCATATCACGCTTTGCAATCGCACATACTTCGGCAACAGGCTTTGCCAGCGGCATCATATCGGCTTTGCCATAAAGCATAATGCGTGCCGCGGTTAGTGGCACTTCCAGCGAGGTTAAATGATAGGGGCGAAAAAAGCCATAATATGGACCTGTGCCAATATGTAAATCGTCCATACGCTCAATGATGCGTGGGTGGGTGGCTTTAGCAATAACAAACACACCGGGGGCAACGCCTTTGCCTATTGTATAATCAACCACACCGATATTATTGAGAATTCCGCCATCTGACTTTGGAATTAACACTTTTGCCAAATCCTCTCGTCTGGCATTTGGGCCGTGCATTCCCGGAACATCTGGCACAAGCCCTGTAGCATTGGCAATTGCCGCCATTTCTACCGCAGTTTTTGAGCCATCAACAAATTCTACCAGCACTCGCGGGTTCATATTGCGTCGCACAGCTTCCTCAATATAATCACTCGGCACTGCATCATGCTTAAGCGGATTATTTTTACCCTTGCCAGCGCTCACAATTGTTAGCCCAAGCGCTGAGGTAAATTCTATTAACTCCATACAAGAAGAAGGTTCGTCCCCTGCACCAAGCGAATATATAACGCCCAATTTTTCAGCCTCAGACTTAAGATACCGCCCAATGGTAACATCGGCTTCAACATTCATCATCACAATATGTTTGCTATGTTGCATAGCTAACAAAATATAATCCGCTGCAACTCCGGGTTTACCAGTTGCATCAATCACCACGTCAATTTGCGGTGTTGTCACCATCAATTCATTGTCATTGGTGATAGCTATTTTGCCATTATCAAGCGCATTTGACATAGCAGAGCGAGTATTTACCTCAATGCCCTTGCTGTCATCTCCATAAGCAATTGTTAAAGCATCAAAAGCAGTGTGGGGGCGGCGAGCAGTTATGGCGGCAACTTCTATGCCCTTCATCAACATCACTTGCGTTACAAGGTCAGTCCCCATTTCGCCCGCACCAATAATGCCAAGTTTAATGGTTTTATTTTCATCAGCATATTTTGCAAGGTCGGCGGCAATACCGCTAAGGTGAATATTAGACATTTAAAATCAATAGCATAATTTGATAGTTTGGGAATGGTGCAAAATCTGTTATCACAGGAAAAATCAAAAGAAGTGAATTTTATGAGTAAATATATAAAAATTTCAATTGAAAAGAATACAGGCATTATTGCACTTAATAGGCCAAATGCTATCAATGCATTAAATTTTGAAATGATAAAAGCAATTGAAAGGGCGCTTGATGAATTTGAAGTCAATTCAGCAATAAATGGTGTTTTATTAAAAAGCGCAACACCACGTGGTTTTTGTGCAGGTGGTGATATTCGTGCCGCACGTCAATATGTGCTTGATGGCAATATTAAAGAAATGCAAACTTTCTTTGCCGCCGAATATACACTTGATAGTAAAATTGCAAAATATAAAAAACCCTTAGTTGTAATCACCGATGGCATCGTCATGGGCGGTGGATTGGGATTAGCAGGGCATGCAAGATTTCGAATCACTACAACACAATCTCGCTTTGCAATGCCAGAAGCTGCCATTGGTTTTGTCTGTGATTGCGCTATTGAT
>JALSJY010000019.1 GCA_026989045.1 Hyphomicrobiales bacterium
AGTTGGCTCTGCCCAACATGAATTAGGCATTAAATATGCGCCAATGGTTGAAAGTGCTGACCAAGTGCAAATTTATAAATATGTAGTGCAGCAAGTTGCAAACGCCTATGGCAAAACCGCAACCTTCATGCCAAAACCTGTTTTTGGCGATAATGGCACTGGCATGCATTGCAACCAGTCAATTTGGAAAGATGGCAAACCGCTTTTCGCCGGCGATGAATATGCAGGCCTTTCAAAAGAAGCTTTATATTATATTGGTGGTGTAATTAAGCATGCAAGAGCTATCAACGCTTTCACCAACCCATCAACCAACTCATATAAACGCCTAGTTCCGGGTTATGAAGCGCCTGTTTTGCTTGCTTATTCTGCTCGCAATCGCTCTGCTTCAGTTCGTATTCCATTCGCGCAATCACCAAATGGCAAGCGTGTTGAAGTTCGTTTTCCTGACCCAATGGCAAATCCATATTTGGCATTCTCTTGCCTGCTTATGGCTGGTCTTGATGGCATTAAAAATAAAATTCACCCTGGTGAGCCAATGGATAAAGATCTTTATGAACTTCCACCAGAAGAGCTTAAAGGCATTCCAACAGTTGCTGGCTCTTTACGTGAATCGCTTGATGCTTTGGACAAAGATCGTGATTTCCTAAAAGCTGGTGGTGTGTTTGATGATGATCAAATTGATGCCTATATCGAGTTGAAAATGGAAGAAGTAATCCGCTTTGAGCATACTCCGCATCCGATTGAGTTTGAGATGTATTATTCTGGGTAGGGCTTTTGTCATATTAAGCGAAGCTCTGTGTCATTCTGAGCGCAAGCGAAGAATCTTACCCACTCCTTGTCACACTGAGCCGTAGGCGAAGTGTCTTAAGATGCTTCGACTACGCTCAGATGACAAGGAGTGCAAAGGCTTGAGTAGATTGAATCCAAAAATTATATTAGAGGCTCTTTTTAGAGCCTCTTTTTGTGCATAGCAAAGAGAATTCACTTACTAAATCAAGCTCAGCCCTTTTAAGCATCATAAACTCACTAGCATATTTGCCCCTTTGCCAGAAATATAACTCCTACGTCACTTTAGCAAAGGCGAAAGCTAAAGCAACCAGACAGGAAGATAGGGGTAAATATTTGGAGGCGCGCTAAGGGAGGAATTATGCCTACCCAAAACACCCCCTATCCCCGAATAACAGAGCGACCAGCATAAACCGCGGCAGAGCCTAGTTGCTCTTCAATGCGAATAAGCTGATTATATTTGCTTAGGCGTTCTGAGCGAGAAAGAGAGCCAGTTTTTATTTGACCGCAATTTAGCGCAACGCTTAAATCAGCTATTGTGTAATCTTCTGTCTCGCCTGAGCGGTGCGACATTACGGAAGTGTATGAAGCACGGTGCGCCATGTCTACTGCTTGCATTGTTTCGCTTAGTGAGCCGATTTGGTTTACTTTTACTAGGATAGAATTTGCAACACCCATTTTTATGCCAGAGCTTAGGCGTTCAGAATTAGTGACGAATAGATCATCGCCAACTAATTGCACCTTGTCGCCAATAGCATCGGTTAGGGTTTTCCAGCCCTCCCAATCGTCCTCATCCATGCCGTCTTCTATTGAGATGATTGGATAACGAGCCGCAAGGTCAGCTAAATAGGCAGAGTTTTCTTGAGATGAAAGCGATTTACCCTCGCCTGTCATTTCATATTTGCCATTTTTATAATATTCACTTGCGGCACAATCTAGCGATAAAGCCACATCTTCACCTGGTTTATAGCCTGCTTTTTCTATTGATTTCATTATAAAACCAAGCGCATCATCGGCTGATGCTAAATTTGGTGCAAAACCGCCCTCATCTCCTACATTGGTATTATGCCCCTTGTCGCTTAGAGATTTTTGTAAAGTGTGGAAAATTTCAGAACCAATGCGGATTGCATCAGCGATGCTTGCCGCACCAATTGGCATAATCATAAATTCTTGAATATCAATCGGATTATCGGCGTGCGACCCACCATTGATGATATTCATCATTGGCACTGGCATAATATGGGCATTTGGGCCACCAAGATAGCGATATAGCGGCAGCATTGATGATTCAGCAGCGGCTTTTGCCACAGCAAGGGAAACGCCAAGAATAGCATTTGCGCCTAGTTTGCTTTTATTTGGTGTGCCATCAAGCTCAATCATAGCTTGATCAATCTCAATTTGGTCGAGTGCGTCCATGCCCTCTAGCTCATCAAAAATAGCGGTATTTACATTATCAACAGCATTCAACACGCCCTTGCCCATATATTGCCGCCCGCCATCACGAAGTTCTGCCGCTTCATGCGCGCCAGTTGAAGCGCCCGATGGCACAGCGGCACGGCCAAAAGAGCCGTCATCAAGCATCACATCAACTTCAACAGTTGGGTTGCCTCTGCTATCAAAAATTTGGCGGCCTGTGACATCAATGATAAAAGACATAAGAATATTCCCTATTGTTAAAAAAGATTATCTTTTGATAATCAAAACAAAGGGAAATTGAAAGCAATAATTAGTCTTTTAATTTATGTCCGTCTAAATTTTTATCGCTTATTTGCTTAAGACTATCTGTTTTGAGTTTAGCGGCTTTAGTTTGGCCAAATTTAGCACGATTTTGCTCAGCCTTGCTCTCCTTGGCAGAGCGGGATTTTTGCTTTCTTTTAAGTCGTAAATTTATTATTTCAGCCATATTTATAGCATGAAGCAAATATGCACTATCCGCAATACCATTTCCAACTTCTATCTGGCCCAACATCAACATGCACAAAGCGTCTTTTGCAATAATATCCGCGGCCACCGCCCATATTTTTTGCCCACCAAGCTAAAATAGTTTTTCGCCCCACTCCTTTAATTACTACATCAGCAGCTTTGCAACCCCTACTATAAAGATGATAGCTCTTTTTTACCGAGCGGTTGGCTTTTCTTGTGCGGCAGCTTGAAGTCACTTCAACAGGCCCAAGTGCTTTACTCATTTTGCATAGGCCTGCCTTAAGCTTTGGGTCTGATGACTTTACATTTAATCCCTCTACACGGCAATTTGATGCGGCTAGCGCCTCTGTAGTAAGTGTTGGCGTCAAACTTATCAGCGCAGCAATAAAAACTACCAGCATGGCGCTAACCAATTTGGGTAAAATATTATTCATAATTTTTCTTGATTTTCTATTTTTGAGATTGTTGCGAGCGTTTAACGCATCAGCAGTATTTGGTCACTAACTTTAACATTTTTGAGTTAATTGATATGGTTTATTTGAATGGCTGGTTTTGATCGAAAAAAACCTAAAGCACACTCAAGCAGCGCGAAGAGCAACTTAAATATGGCCGAATCATGACATTGTTAAATTTTTGTTAAACTAATCTACTTTGCTTCATTGCAGCACCAATGAATGAAGAGAATAATGGATGTGGCTCAAACGGGCGAGATTTTAATTCTGGGTGAAACTGCACACCAATAAACCATGGGTGATCTGTGCGCTCCACTATCTCGGGCAATTTGCCATCTGGTGATATTCCGCTAAATAATAAACCGCCTGCCTCTAGCACTTTACGATAGGCCATATTGACCTCATAACGATGGCGGTGACGCTCAGAAATATCTGTAATGCCATAAATATCAGCAACTCTTGATCCGCGTGCAAGCTGAGCAGGGTAAGCACCAAGACGCATTGTGCCGCCAAGGTCAGTTTTTTTATTTCGCTCTTGCTTGGAGTTACCCTTGACCCATTCAGTCATCAAACCAACAATAGGCTCGTCTATTTGACCAAACTCGCTTGAGCCCGCATTTTTTATCCCTGCGCAATTTCTTGCCGCCTCTATACAGGCCATTTGCATACCTAAACATATGCCAAAATACGGCACATTTCGCGTGCGAGCAAATTGCGCAGCCTTAATTTTACCCGTAGTGCCACGCTCACCAAAACCACCTGGAACTAAAATTCCATGCACATTTTCAAGCTCAGGAGCTAGATTGTCACTTTCAAATATTTCTGAATCAACCCATTTAATATTAACTTTAACATTATGAGAGATACCGCCATGCACCAACGCCTCAGAAAGTGACTTATAGGCATCTTTAAGCCCAGTATATTTGCCAACAATAGCAATGTTGACCTCACCATCTTTACCCTCAATACGAGAAGATATATCAAACCATTTTTTTAAATCTGGCTGTTTAGCATCTTTAATATCAAATGCCGCTAACACTTCCTCATCAAGCCCTTCATTATGATAGGCAACAGGAACATCATAGATTGACTTAACATCAAGCGCTTGAATAACTGCTGTTTCGCGCACGTTACAAAAAAGCGAGAGCTTTTTTCTATCTGAAACTGGGATTTCTCTATCACAGCGCACCAATAAAATATCTGGCGCAATGCCAATTGAGCGTAATTCTTTAACCGAATGTTGTGTTGGTTTGGTTTTTAACTCACCAGCAGCGGCAATATAAGGCATTAAGGTCAGATGAATATAAATTGCATCGCCTCGTGGCAATATATTACCCACCTGCCTTATTGCTTCAAAAAATGGCAAGGCTTCAATGTCGCCCACTGTGCCGCCTATTTCAATAAGAACAAAATCAAAATCTTCATTACCCTCAAGCACAAAATTCTTAATCTCATCAGTCACATGCGGAATAACCTGCACCGTTGCACCAAGGAAATCTCCCTTGCGCTCTTTAGCTATAATATCAGAATAAATACGACCAGTGGTTATATTATCGCGCTTATTGGCCGAGCGACCAGTGAAGCGCTCATAATGACCAAGATCAAGATCAGTTTCCGCACCATCATCGGTAACAAAAACCTCACCATGTTGAGTTGGTGACATAGTGCCTGGATCAACATTTAGATATGGATCTAACTTTCTTAAACGAACAGAATATCCGCGCGCTTGCAATAATGCGCCAAGTGCCGCAGATGCAAGACCTTTACCTAATGAGGAGACCACGCCTCCAGTTATGAAAATATAACGAGCCATGGGAGTTTACTTTACACGCTTATTTTGTGATTCGGAATGAAAAAATTGAAATACAACAAAAAAGGAGATGAAAACATCTCCTTTAGTTCTAAATAATGACTTTAATTGCTTGTTGGGGCTGCTGGCGAACTACCCTGAGGTGTCGGAAGTGGTAAATCTGGAACATCGCTATTTATAGGGGTTTCAACTTCTGGCACCGCTAAACTATCAGCATCACCCTGCAAAGCATTTAGTGCGTCAAGTACTGAAGTTGGCTCTTGCGTCCCATCTTCAGTAGTTGTTGTGCCAAGAATTGAATTTGTATTCCTATCAATATCGTGGACAATACTAAGGCCAATTGCAGTTGCCATAAATAGAGCCGCTAAAATTCCTGTTGTGCGTGTTAACAAGTTAGCAGTTGTGCGAATGGGAGCCATTCCGCCAGAATTGCCACCGCCCATACCAAGCGCACCACCTTCGGAGCGCTGAAGCAGAATTACCACTATCATCGCCAGAACAATCAAAAGATATACAACAATTAGAATATTTGCCATTTTAGACCACTTTAATATTTATAAGAAGAATTTGAAGCTTCTGTTACACCTAAGTTACAATAATTGCTAGCAAGATATAACAAAAATTTACTCCTTTTTACTTCACTGTCTTTATTATAGCAAGAAAATCACTCGCCTTAAGGCTTGCTCCACCAATCAGACCGCCATTTACATGTGCAATTTCAAGTATTTGCGCCGAGTTAGCTGCTTTCATTGATCCACCATAAAGAATTGGCGTTTTTTCTCCATATTTAGCTAGTTTTTCAGCCAAAGCCTGACGTATTGCCTGATGCATTTGTGTAATATCTTCAATCGAAGGCACAAGACCCGTGCCAATTGCCCAAACTGGCTCATAAGCAACCACAATTTCATCTTTAGCTAATTTATCAGGAAGAGATTGCTTTAATTGCTGTAAAACAATCTCGATAGCATTGCCGCTTTTACGCTCTGCTTCACTTTCGCCCACACAAATAATAGGAGTGATATTTGCATTTAATGCCGCAATTGC
>JALSJY010000020.1 GCA_026989045.1 Hyphomicrobiales bacterium
GATCAGCGCCAATTTTATCACCCGATGGCTCACCAGCAAGGATAAAAATTTGTTTCCTAGCTTTCATTTAGCCTGCCCCTGCATGGTTCAGACTTACCCCATATACTGAAATAGAATGCTCTTGTGCCATAGCTTTAATTTTTTCCAATTCGATAATTATTGAATTATTTGCTTCAACGAAAATTGCGCTAATACCTGTGTTTTTGACAGCTAAAATTGTGTTTGGGCCAATAGCAGGCAAGTCAACATAACTTGGCTGATTTGGCTTTTTTGTTTTTGCAAGAATTAAAATACTGCTTCCATCACCAACCAACCCTGATTTTTTATGCTCATAAACCCTTTTTATCAATGCATCAGTTCCAGCAATATCTTCAACAGCAATGAGCCGATTTCCTGAGCAAATAACAGCCTGACCTAGGTCTAACCTTCCTGCATCATAGGCTGTTTTAAGTGCATAAATTCCATATTTAATATCAGATTTTTTAAGCTTGGGTCCAGCAATAATCCCTTCACCTGCCAAGAGCTGCGGCATAATTTCATGCACAGCTATAATCTTTGCTCCAGTCGAAATTTCAAGTGCTTTTCCAAGTTTGGATAGGGCGCTATCTCCACCAGAAATTGTTTTTTTGCTTTTATTACCAAGCAGTTTGAAGATATTTTGGCGGCTCTTGTCAGAAATTTGCGTGCCGCCCACCATGCAAATATGAGAGGTTTTAAAGCGGCGAATATTAAAAATTATATCTACTGGGTTTGAGGCTTTAATGTATTTTACTTCCATATCTAAAAAATCAGCCCCTTTTAGCAACGAAAGTATTTGAATTTCCCAGCCTAAAGCACTTGCTGATTGAGCTAAAAGATTTGGTAAAGCACCATCACCAGCAAGAATTGTAAGTCTCTTACTCATATTAAATCACTGACTTGAGCCGCCATTGCGCGGTGTGCAGATTGAGCGATCAGACGCATTTATAAAATCAGCAACATCAGCAACCAATTTTGAGCCAGAAAAAATACTAGAAGCATCTTCAACACGCTCTCTTAAAGTTCCCTCAGAGGAAAAAAGCATTCTATAAGCAGCTCGTAGCGTATGAATTTCTTCTCTATTAAAGCCACGTCTTTTTAACCCAACAAGATTAAGACCAGCAAGCTTTGCACGATTACCTATTACCATGCCATAAGGAATAACATCTGCATCAACCATAGAGTGCGCACCGATAAAGGCGTGCGAGCCAATTCGAACAAATTGATGCACAACTACCATGCCACCAATTGTAATAAAATCACCCGTAACACAATGCCCTGCCAACCCACTTAAATTAGCCATTATGACGTTATTGCCAACCCGACAATCATGAGCAATATGCGTGCCAGCCATTAGCAGGCAATTATCACCAACCGAGGTAATCATACCGCCAGATTTCGTGCCTGGATTTAGCGTTGCATTTTCACGAATTATGCAGTTTTTACCAATTATAAGCTGGCTTTTTTCACCATGATATTTCAAGTCTTGGGGTTGATGACCAACAGAAGCGAATGGAAAAATTTTGGTATTTTGACCAACTTGAGTATATCCATCAATACTGACATGTGAGACAAGCTCTACACCATCATGCAACTCTACGTCAGCACCAACTATGCAATATGGTCCAATTTTTATGTCTTTGCCAAGTTTTGCTCCTGTTTCAACAATAGCTGATGGATGAATATTATTTGAATTTGGTGAGCTGCTCATACGTGATTATGCCTCTCGCATCATTGCGCCAACCTCGGCTTCTGCTACGACTTTTCCATCAACAATTGCTTTTGCACTATAGCGGCCAATTGATCCACGACGTTTTATCAGATCAAGGTGATATTCAAGCCTGTCACCAGGAACAACAGGTTTTCTAAACTTAGCCTTGTCAATTGTAAGCATATAGACATCGAATTTCTTACCACTTTCGCGTTCTTCAGCAATGACGATAGCCCCTGCTGTTTGCGCCATACCCTCAATAATCAAAACACCAGGGAAAATTGGCTCGCCTGGAAAATGCCCTTGAAAAACTGGCTCATTAAAAGTAATATTCTTTATCCCGATTGCAGATTTATGACCATCAATTTCAATGATTTTATCTAACATTAAAAATGGATAGCGCTGGGGAAGGCAATCCATAATTTCTTTGAGGTTAAGACTAGTTAAAATCCTAGCTTTATCCTGCTTCATTGTCTCTTTTTGTTCACTTAAACTCATTTTTTATTCCCCCTCGTTAAACGTCTTGTTGCTGCAATTTCACGCCAAAAATCTTTTATATCTTGTGCGGGTGCTCCTGCAATCTTTGATTTTTCTGGCCAATCTTTTGTTACTGCAGCTCTCCCATGTATCATTGAGCCAGATCCAATTGTTAAATGCCCAGCCGTGCCAGCTCCGCCACCAAATAACACTCCATCTTCAATAATGGTTGATCCTGATATTCCACTTAAACCAGCAATTAGACAGTTTTTACCAATTTGGCAATTATGCCCAATCTGCACCAGATTATCTATTTTAGTATTTTGTCCAATAGTCGTATCACCAAGCGCACCACGATCAATTGTAGTATTTGCGCCAACTTCGACATCATCTTGAATTATTACTCTGCCTAATTGTGGAATTTTTATATTTGCTTTACCTAAGTCTAGCCAACCAAAACCCTCTGTGCCAATTCTTGCACCAGCATGAATAATGACATTATCACCTAGATGAGCAAATTCGATAGAGCTATTTGCACCAATGATGCAATTGCGTCCAATTGTTACACCTTGCCCAATTACAACATTTGGAGCAATAATGCTGCCCTGCCCTATTTCAACATTATTAGCTATTGCTGAATTTTTACCAATGCTTACACCATCTTCATACTGTGCAGAAGTTTTCGTCATAGAGTTTTGCTGCAAAAGCTTTCTTGCAACTTGGTCAGGATAAAAAATCTTGAGTATTTCTATAAAAACTAATTGCGGGTCTTTTGTAATAATCGCTATTACATCTTGAGCAACTTCACTTGCCAAAGCCTGACTAACAACAACTACTTTTGATTGTGTTTGCTTTAATTCCTTTAGGTATTTTTTTTCTGCTACCAATGAGATTTCATCAGGCTTAGCATTTAATAACTCATTAGCACCAGAGACAAGAAAATTACCCTTTTCTTCATCAATAACAACCTCACTCTGCTCTATTAAACTTAGCAGTTTAGTGAGAGTAAAGGGTCCAGAGTTAGGATAAAAGCGCTGATCAACCATAATTTAAAAACCTATAAAAATGCCGCAACGCATAAAACGTTGCGGCACATATCAATCTGTCACGAGAATAAACTTAAAGCAAGGTTCTCATAGTCAACTGGAACATTTGCGTGCTATCAGCAGCATCTTGTTGCAAGATATGAGCAAAGTCACCGCGCAATGGCCCAAAAGGTGAATCCCAAATAATAGACACACCAGCTGATGAGCGAAGCGGGGTTGTATTGCCAGCAGTTGCAGCTAGCCCAGCGGCTGATTCAGCACCAAGATAGCCAACATCAACCCAAACAGCACCATTTAAGCCATATGATTCTGGCAACACTGGAATTGGGAATTCAATTTCAGCCGATATACCAGCATAATAAGTGCTACCCAATTCTTCACCCGATGCCAAACGTGGTCCCATGCTTGTAAAACCACGAACCAAAGTAGAGTTTAGTCTATAGGTTTCAGTTTCATGCACACCAACACCACTTAAATGACTGATAACTCCTGCCTGCCCTTTAACAGAAGCAATTATTCCTGTATCTTCTAGGAAAGGAATAAAATAACGCGCTTTTGCCTCTGTATTGATATAATTATTATCAAAGCCAACATATTGCTGTGTAAGTGTAGCAAACAAGCCATTAGTTGGTTTTTTTCTATCGTCCAGACCATTATAAGTTAAAGTATATCCAACAAATGACTTTGTTCGAATTTCACCATCTGCAATCAAAGCTGAATTTGGCGCAACACTACCATCAGAGAAAGTTTTACTCTCAAATCCTACAAACAATGATGTATGCAACTCATTAGTAACTGGCAAACCAATGCGGAATTTACCGCCTGTTGCATCTGAGCCATAAAAGCTTGATGCAGATTCTTCACTTATGCGTTTATACAAATCAATTCCAGCAGAGATTTTCAACCCCATAAAGCGTGGCTCAGTGAATGAAAAGTCATAAGTCTGACCACCCTGAGTTGCACCAATTGCAACACGCAAATATTGACCACGTCCAAGAAAGTTGGTTTCATTAAGAGATATTTCACCCAAAACACCATCAGTAGAAGAATAACCAGCTGTTAGGCCATAATCACCAGTTGAACTTTCTTCAACAGCGATGTTAATCACCGTTTTATCAGGTGCAGAGCCAGCGGCAGAGGTAACATTAACAACAGAAAAATATCCAAGCGCCTCAATTGCACTCTTTCCCTTAGCAATAATTGAGCGATTAAACGGATCCCCTTCAGCAAAACCAAGCTCACGACGAATAACAAAATCACGCGTTTTTTCATTGCCAATAATATTGATGCGCTCAATATAAACTCTTGCACCCTCATCAACTAAATAAGTAACATTAAAAATTTTATTTACTTCATCACGAGAAATGCGCGGACGAACGTCAGCAAAGGCATAACCCTGTGAGGTAGCGGCAAACGCCATATCTTGGGCAGTTTTTTGCAACTTAACATTTGAATAGCGACTTCCCTCATGTGTGACAATTGAGCTTTTCAAAGCTTGCGTATCAAGTCCACCAATTGAAGTTTCAATACCAATTGCGCCAAATTCATAATATTCACCCTCAGAAATTGTGAAATTAATGAAATAAGCATTTCGAGAAGCATCAAACTCACCAAATGCAGAAAGAACCTGCGCATCAGGATAACCACGATTTGCATAATAAGCTCTAATTAGCTCGCTATCAAAGGCCAATTTATCTTCACTATAGCCATCGTCTTTTGTTAACCAGCTTAAAAGGTGAGTTTCTTTTGTGCGAATAACATCTTTTAACTTACCTGCGTCAATTGCATTATTCCCAGTAAAGTTGATACCTGCAATTCCAGAACGATCGCCCTCATCTATTGTAAAGATAACGCGAACACGACCATTAGCAGCAATTTCTGTGCGAGTACTAATAACAGCATTAGTATAACCATCTTGCTTATAAGCTAATTCAATAGAGCGGGCATCAACTGCCAAACGCTCATTTGTAAACACACCAGAAGACGTAAGATCAATCATGCTAGAAAGTTGAGCATCTGAAAAACGCTGATTACCTTCAAATAACACAGCTGCAATCAGTTGATTTTCAGAACTTTGAGCCTGAGCCTGCACAATTGTTAATGGAGCTAGCACAACAAGGCTAATAGCCAATAATATATTACGAAATAGTTTAGTGATTTTCATTTTTTCCCGCTCAACTTTTCTTTTCGCCCCTATAATTCCAAACATGGAAAAATCGGACAGTTCAATAAAATAGCCCAGTAAGGGACATAAATGCCCATTAGCTCGATTCTTACATATATGTTTTAGAGGTTTTTTACCTAAGAGCAAGCAAAAATAGGTCGCAAAGTTACTAAAAGATTGGTTAAAGTGCCTAAAGTGCAACAGGTTGGCACACAAATTCCAAAGAATCAGGTCAAGTCATTTATTAGTGTAAAAACCATTAACGAAAGAACTAAAAATAAACCAATTTTATAACCTAGCTCTTGAATGCGCATACTAAGTGGCTTTTTGCGCACCAACTCAATTATATAATATAGCAAATGACCACCATCTAGCATTGGAATTGGCAATAAATTGAATATACCGATGTTTAACGACAATAATGCGGCTAAATTGATCAAAGCAATAATGCCAAGCGTTGCCACCTCACCAGAGACTTTAGCAATTTTTACTGGCCCACCAAGCTGCTCTAAATCACCTCGCCCAACGAAAAAATCACCAATAAACGCAGCC
>JALSJY010000021.1 GCA_026989045.1 Hyphomicrobiales bacterium
CTTTTTGAGTAAATATTCAACTCAACATTAAATACCTCGCGGGGCGCACCTCTCATGTCTTTCTTTTTAATGTCGCCCCCGTATCGAGTGCGGGGCAGGCTATGGTCGCTTTGCTTTTTTCTCCGCTCACGCCGCTCAGGCTGGCGACCCCGCTTGTCCGCCGAAGCCTTGGCGTAGGTGGAACACCCCCGCCTTTATTGTTTAATGTCGCCGTTATTATTTCTTAGGTAATTCTAAGCCCATTTCTTGATAGCGTTCGGGATCGTTAGCCCAATTTTTTCGCACTTTTACAAATAGAAATAAATGCACTTTGGTATCAAAAATCTCCATCAATTCTTTGCGAGATTCAGAACCGATTGCTTTTATTGATTGGCCGCTTTTTCCAAGCACAATTTTTTTATGCGTATCTCTGGTAACATAAATGACCTGATCAATTTTATATGAGCCGTCTTTTTGGGTTTTAAAACTCTCGGTTTCAACTGTTATATTATATGGAATTTCTTCATGAATGCGGTTGAATAATTTCTCGCGGGTTATTTCAGCTGCCGTTAACGCAAGGGTTAAGTCGGTCAGCTGATCTATTGGGAAGTGGAATGGGCCAAGTGGAATATTTTTCAAACACCAATTCATAAAATCTGCAACACCATCACCACGCAAAGCAGAAATCATGAATGTTTCATCAAATTCCAATTGCTCATTTAACGTTTTTGTTAGGGCAAGAAGTTTTTCTCTTTCAACGGTGTCAATTTTATTTATAACCAAAATTTTGCGATGTTTTACACCCTTTAGACCTTTTAATATTGCTGCAACCTCATCGCTTAAACCTTTGTGAGCATCAACAATTAAAGCGCTAATATCTGCATCACCCGCACCGCTCCAAGCAGAGTGAACCATGGCGCGATCAAGCCTGCGCTTTGGAGCAAAAATACCGGGTGTGTCAATAAATATTACCTGCGCATTTTCTTCACTAACAACTCCGCGCACCTGCGCTCTGGTAGTTTGTGCTTTGTGGGTAACAATAGAAATTTTTGTGCCTACTAGCGAGTTTAACAAAGTTGACTTACCAGCATTTGGCGCACCTATTAACGCAATAAAGCCGCATTTTGTTGACTCTTCATTCAACAGATTTTTGCCTATATTTTCTTCACTCATAACATATTCATCTTTGTATTAGTTTTCCATATTTTATGACTAACCAAAAAATTTTGTGCTGCACTATGCTCAGCTAATTTTTTCGATGCGCCGCTCGCACTAATATTTTCAAAACCATCAACTTTGACTTGAATTGTAAAAATCGGTGAATGATCTGGTCCTGTTCGTGAAATTTCAGAATAGGTTGGCGGTGCTAATTTTCGCCCCTGCGCCCATTCCTGCAAAAAAGTTTTTGCATCGACTCCACGCTCATTTGCTTTTGAAATAATATTTTCAAATAAATTCTCAACCAATTTATAGGATTTATCATGTCCGCCATCGCAATAAACAGCGCCAAATATTGCCTCTAACACATCAGCAAGAATTGCCTCTTTCTTTGCACCACCCGATCGCGCTTCGCTGTCACCTAAATTAATATATTCTCCAAGATCAAGGCTTTGTGCAATTTCAGCTAATGTTTCTTTGCGCACTAAGGCATTTAAGGTTCGTGATAATTCGCCCTCATTGGCCTTAGGATAGCGCTTTAATAATAGATCAGCAACTACTAGACCTAAAATCCTATCGCCTAAAAACTCTAAGCGCTGATAGGAATATTCAACTCGCTTTGCTGGAGAAATTGCGCTGGAATGAGTAAGTGCTTTTTCAAGAAAAGCAGGCTTAGCAAAGCTATAGGATATTTTTTTCTCTAAGCTTGAAATATCTTTTTGTTTGCCTATTAAACTCATTGATAAACCGATTCAAACATTCTATCCAGGCGTAGATTTTGTGGCCAGAGCCAAATTTTCCACGGAGCAACATTATCTTTAAGTGAAAAAAATCGAACCTGCGCCTTGCCAATTAAATTACCCGATGGAACAAAACCAACCGAGCTTAAAATTCGGCTATCACCTGAGCGATCACGATTATCACCCATCATAAAATAATGTCCCGCTGGCACGATATATTCAGCCGTATTATCAAGATATTGATTATCTGAAATTTCTTGAATAGTGTATGAAATACCCGATGGTAAAGTTTCACGATATTGAGTAACCTCAACGCTACGTCCCATGCTATCTTTATCCATGGCTTTGCCAATTTCTTCACGCTTTAGCGCCTCACCATTCAAATAAAGCAAACCCTGTTTCATTTGAATTTTATCGCCCCCAACGCCAACTATCCGTTTAATATAAACATCTGTTTGGGGAACTGGACGGAAAACGGCTATATCTCCTCTTTTCGCTTCTCGCTCAAAAATACGCCCGTTAAAAGGAATAATGCCAAGCGGGAAGGAATAACGTCCATAACCATAAGAATATTTTGAAGCCAACAAATAATCCCCAATCATAAGCGAAGATTGCATAGAAGCGGTTGGAATGAAAAATGGTTGAAAAAGAAATGTCCTAAATATCAGCGCTATTACTAGAGCCTGAAATATTATTACTATTGTTTCCCAAACTTCAGAACTAAGGCTAGTTTGGACTTGTGGTTTTTGTTTGGGTTTGCTCATTTATCTTCATTTCAAAATTTGTTTATATAAATTGGTTAGAGGCTGATTGGCTCAAGGTCAACTATGCAACGCCTCAATAATGACAAATGCCTGAGCCATTCCACCATCATCTGTGATGCTGACATGTATGTGGGGAGTAAAACCATTTGGCACAAGAGAGAGTAAAAAAACATTTGCATTTCCTGTTAGTTGAAAGCTTGGCTTGCCACTTGGCAGATTCACCACTCCTAGATCACGCCAAAACACGCCTTGAGCCATGCCAGTGCCAAGCGCTTTGGCCATTGCTTCTTTTGCAGCAAATCTTTTGGCATAAGAGGCAGCTCGCAAAACCCGCCTGTCAGATTTTTCTCGTTCAACCTTAGTAAAACAGCGATGGGTAAAGCGATCACCAAATCGCGCAAGAGTTTTTTCAACTCGTGCTATATCGCAAATATCATTACCAAGGCCAATAATCACTTTTTATAGCCCTCTTGAGCCTGGCTTTATTGCAGGTATTGCCGCCAATTCTGGGGGCAGATTATCTGGCGCATAAGCTGGAACTTTATATTGCGCTAGAGCGATTAACGGCACACCAATTTCTGCCTCCCCTGCAGAGCGATCAATTAAACAAGCCGCCGCAACAACATCTGCCCCTAGGTCTTGTAAGGTCGAAATACATTCACGAATAGAAAGACCGGTTGACACAATATCTTCAACTATAATTACTTTTTCACCTTTTGAAATTTCAAAGCCACGCCTTAACTCAAATTTCCCATCTACTCTTTCAGTAAATATTGCTGGTTTTTTTAAATGGCGGGCGGTTTCATAGCCTGGGATAATTCCACCAACAGCAGGGGAGACAATTTGAGAAATATCAGCAAAACCTTGCTCTATTATCTTGTCTGCCAAAGCCTTGCATAATATTGAGGCTTTTTCTGGTTGACTAAAAACCAGCGCCTTTTGTAAAAATATAGGTGAGCGCAAACCAGAGGAAAGAATAAAATGCCCCTCTAAAATTGCATCACATTGGCGAAAAATATCTAAAACTTGTGTCTGGTTCATTTGCTTTTCTTTTTACTTTTCTTTTTGGACTTTTTTTGCTTTTTAGAAGTTTTTTTATCCCAATTGATATTTTTGATGCGCTTAGCTTCGGAAATTGATGCTCGACTAACTTTAGAAATGCTTGAGTTTGCCTTTAGTGAATTAAGCACATCTACAAGCTGACGCAAGTCAACAAGCTCTAGCTCAACAATCAATTTGTGGAAATCTGGCGAAGCTTGATGCAAAACCATATTATGAATATTTGCTTCATTTTGTGCTATAATTGTGGATATCATCGCTAACATTCCTGGCTTATTTTGCGCAAGCATAGATATTACTACTTTATGATAGCGTTTCTCTACCGTTAAAATATCCCAGCGCACATCTATCCATGTAACATTTTTATTATGAAATTTTGTCAAAGCCTGTGAATGAATGGGATAGATTGTTATTTCTGTCTTTTTGGTAAAAATCCCCACAATTCTATCTCCAGGAACTACGCCCTCAGGAGAAATTTTAATCACCATATCTGACTTTAAAGCATGCTTTTGCTTAGATATATCCTGCCCACCAAGCATACGAAATCTAAACCTATCATTGCCTTTTATAGCAAACCAACCCTCTGCCTTTTTGGCAACTGGGAGATCTATTTTCTTTCTGACGAGGTGGCGAACTCCTTTTATTATAGCAGCAGTTTTAGCAATTTCTTCGCTTGAAATATTGCCATGAGCAATATTTTGCGCAAGCTCTTGCTTGTTTTCCTGACCCAAATCAACAATCAATTTTTCAATATCATCTTCACCAAGCTCTAACCCTTCATCATGCAAAATTGATGAAAGCATCTGTTCACCAAGCAATATTGCGCGCTTTTGCTCACTTAGGCGCACCGCCTTGCGAATTGCAGCACGCGCTTTTCCAGTTGCAGCAATTCCCTCTATTGATGCTGGAGGAGTATGATTTTGGTCAATAATAATTTCTACCTCAGCGCCACTAAAAAGCTTTGTTGTTAATGGGACTATTGCACCGTTAATTTTTGCGCCAACACATTTATCTCCAAGCTCAGTATGCACAGCATAAGCAAAATCTATTGGCGTCGCACCGCGCGGCAAGGTAATTAAACGCCCAAGCGGAGTGAAACAAAATACCTGATCCTGAAAAAGTTCAAGCTTAGTATATTCCAAAAACTCTTCGGGATAATTACTATCGGTCAAATGATCAATGGTTGAGCGCAACCAAGCATAGGCCTTGCTTTCGCGCTCAATTCGATGCAAATTATTGGTAACATTATCCTTATATAAGGAGTGTGCTGCAATGCCATATTCTGCTACTTTATGCATTTCATTCGTGCGGATTTGCAATTCAACTCGTCGCCTGCCAGGACCAACAATAGTTGTGTGAATTGAGCGATAATCATTATGCTTTGGCACGGAAATATAGTCTTTAAAACGCCCTGGCACTACTTTCCATGAAGTATGAACAACACCTAAAGTTCGATAGCAATCTGTAATATCATTAACAATAACTCTGAAACCAAGAATATCTGAAAGCTGCTCTAGAGCAATTGATTCTCGTTCTATCTTTGTAAAAATTGACCAAGGTGATTTAATTCTCGCGCTTACTTTTGCGTGAATTCCCTCTTGTAAAAATTTCTGCTTTAGTTCTTTTGAAATAATATCAATGGTTTTTTTTGAGCTTTTGTGCATCTCGCTCATGCGAGAGGTAATTGCAGCATAATTTTCTGGCTGCAAAACCCTAAATGAAATATCCTCCAACTCTGAGCGCATATCTTGCATACCCATGCGCCCAGCTAATGGTGCATAAATATCCATAGTTTCCTGCGCTATACGTTGCTTCTTTTCTTCACGAACGAATTCAATCGTTCGCATATTATGCAATCTATCTGCTAACTTAACTAATAAAACCCGCACATCTTTAGAAATTGCTAAAAGTAACTTGCGCAAATTTTCTGCTTGCGCCTTTTCTTTTGAAACAAGGTTCAAGCGGTCAATTTTTGTTAAACCTTCAACAATTGCTCCAATTTCTGAGCCAAACATCTGATCTATCTCTTGGCGAGTGGCATCTGTGTCTTCAATAGTATCATGCAATAAGGCAACAACTAT
>JALSJY010000022.1 GCA_026989045.1 Hyphomicrobiales bacterium
CACCTACCGCCATTTAGCTGAAGAGGTGCTTGAAAGACTAGAAACTGTAATTGGCAAAAAGGGTAAGAAATGGACAGCCAATTCTTACTTACCAGGGGGTGATTTTGCCATTGGCGAGTTTGATAAATTAGTGTCAGATTTACATAGGCAATATTCATTTATGGCCTATTCACAAATTAAACGCATGGTTAGGCTTTATGGCACATTAACAAAAAATGTTTTAGGAGAAGCAAAATCCTTTGCTGATTTAGGCGAAAGTTTTGGAGCAGATTTAAGCGTTAAAGAGGTTAATTATTTAATTGAAAATGAATGGACAATTACCCTAGAAGATATTTTATGGCGACGCACAAAGCTTGGTCTGTTTATTTCTGATAGAGATAGCCGAGCATTAAAAAAATATCTTGATTTTAAAAACTCTCAAAAACCTAATAATTTCCAAGAGTCATAGATGCGGCCTGCTTGCACGTAACTTGCTTGCTTGTCCCACTCATTATCATTTTATACTTGCCATTATAATCTTTTATCAATTCATCAATAAGATCAGAAGCCTGCGCCCCACACCTTAATGAATCTACCTGCATACTGGCCTGAGCTGCACTATATGGCAATGCAATTCCTTTGCAATTTTGTGTAGCTTTCAAAGCAAATACAGCTAACTGAATATTTTGGGCAATGAAGCGTGGCGCACATTGTGGCCCCTTAGCTGCAAAAACAGGAGCGCTAGCAAAAACCATCAACGAAAATCCAAACATAAATAATATAGATAAAGAGAATATTTTATTTTTCTTATTAACCGCTTGTGCAGATAAATATAGCTTTATTGACAAAATAACTCTCCAAAATAATTTCAAAGATCAAACTAAATTTAAGCTATGAAATTGAATTGAAATAATCAGATTATATTTAATTTAAATTTTAACAAAAATATCTTTTAGACTTTTGTAATTTTCTCGATCAAAGCTCTGGCTCTAGAAAAATAATCACGATAAATTAAAAACATAACAATAAAAATTGAAGCTATAATTGATGCCAAAGGCGCAACGAACCAAATAAGCATTGCCACTGAAAAATAATATGCCCTAATACCAGAGTTAAAATTTCTTGCTGCTAGAGTATTAAGTGCCGCAATTGCAATTATTTCATTTGGATCACCCTCATCAGAATGATCCGCCGCACCAAGCATAATGCAAAAATGATTAAACTGACGAAGCGACATAGTAAAAGCCAAAAATGCAGCAACAAATGTAGCCAATAAAACAAGTAACTGCACAGTAATATCAAAAGAACTTAAATCTGGCCTTATGCCAACCAAAGCTGCATGCAAAACATCAATTTGGCCAAACACCGCAAATAATGCCAAGATTAACAAAACGGTCGTCGATGCAAAAAACGAAACCGAACTCATCAAAGATGAAGACAAAATTGCATCAATTGCAGTTTCTCTATGCACCGCATTTTCAACCCAGCGCCGACGCTGAAAATTCATTAAATATGAAAGAGAGGGGCGCCAACCATCAAGCCATTTAGCGCTGATAGAATAAATGAGCCAAATGATAAGCGGAAAAAAAGAAGCAATAAGGTTCATTTACTATAACCAATCTTTGTGTTTACTTAAATATATCATAAAAACCTATTCCTCAATAGAGTTTTTTTAAGCAAAAAGACAAGGCGTTTCATGTATAAATCAGGCTCTAAAGTTTCTTTTTGGTCAGCTGTTGCTATGGGAATTGGAGCAATGGTTGGAGCTGGTATATTTGCCTTGCTTGGGCAGGCTGGTATGATTGCTGGCAATGCAGTATGGATTTCCTTTATTATAGGGGGTTTAATTGCTCTTTTGTCGGGATATTCTATTGGACGCTTAGGCGCTCGCTTTCCTTCAAGTGGCGGCTTTGTTGAATATTTAGTGCAAGCCTATGGCGAGGGCATATTTTCTGGCGCTATTAGCGTGTTAATGTATATTTCTGCGCTGGTTTCGGTTTCGCTAATCGCTAGAGTGTTTGGTAGCTATGCTTATGAATTATTACCTGCCTCCTCACCGCATATTTTTGTAGAAATTTTCACTGCCAGTATAATATTATTCTTTATGGCAATAAATTTACAAGGCGCTAGTTCGGTTGCAAAAATTGAAAATATCGTAGTATTTTTGAAAATATCTGCCCTCGTTATTTTTGCCATTGCAGGAATAATAACTCTTGAACCAGCAAAATTATCACCAGCACTTTATCCGCCAATAAATAAAATATTTTTCTCACTTGCGATAACATTTTTTGCTTATGAGGGCTTTCGAATAATCACCAATGCCGCCGAAGATATGCCCAATCCTGCCAAAACATTACCACGGGCAATTATGACTTCAATTTTAATCGTCATGGTGCTTTATGTTGCCGTTTCCTTTGCGGTGTTTGGAAATCTCTCAGCCAAAGAAGTAATTAGGGCGCAAGATTATGCCCTAGCAGAAGCAGCACGCCCAGCCTTTGGCGCTACTGGCTTTATAATTATGACATTGGCGGCTTTATTAGCAACTTCTTCTGCAATAAATGCCTCTCTTTATGCGGCGACGAATGTTACATATCGATTAGCACGTTTAGGCGAATTGCCCAGCGTTTTTGGCAAGCCGATAAAACGCTCAAGAGAGGGGCTGATAATTTCTTCTATTGCTATTTTAATAATGGCACTGTTTTTTGACCTTTCCTCAATTGCAGCAATCGGCGCTGTTTCAACTTTAATTATTCATATGATTGTGCATATCGGGCATTTGCGGGTGATAAAGAAAACCAAAGCTTCTTCTATTCTGGTAGTTGCGGCAATTATTTTTACTTTTGGCGCTATTGCCCTGTCTTTGATCTATTTAATGGGTGAAAGACCTCAAATTATTTTCTGGATAATCGGGTTCATAGTGCTTGCTTTTATTATTGAGATATTATTGCGATTATTTACAGGACGTATTATTGTTAAGCGTAACTATCACAATAAGAAATTTGGCTAAAACAATTTTTGTTAATCAGAGAAAATCAATAAAACTAATATATACAGCACCATAGCTAATATAGAAATTTCTAGCTAGCTAAGATATATAATAATTCCCCTACCAAATTTATAGCCAAACCTTGACTCTTCTCATAAGCAACCATATATCCACCCCAGTAGTTAGCACTCTATAGTGGTGAGTGCTAATGAGCAATTTTCACCGTCCATTTGGACAAATAATTTTAACATTATAAAAGAGGATCAGACATGAATTTTCGTCCCCTACATGATCGCGTGGTAGTTAGCCGCGTTGAAAGTGAAGAAAAAACAGCTGGAGGCATTATTATTCCAGACACAGTGCAAGAAAAACCATCAGAAGGCGTTATCGTTTCAGTTGGCCCTGGCGCTCGCGATGATAATGGCAAAACCATCACCCCAGACGTAAAAGCAGGTGATCGCGTATTATTTGGCAAATGGTCAGGCACAGAAATAAAGATTGACGGCAAAGACCTGTTAATCATGAAAGAAAGTGACATCATGGGCGTTATTGAGGCTTAAGTCCTTTTCCACCCCAATTTAATTTTTATAAATTTAAGGAGCTATAAAATGGCTGCAAAAGAAGTAAAATTCTCCACCGAAGCCCGCGACAAAATGTTGCACGGCGTTAATATTCTTGCCAATGCGGTAAGAGTAACCTTAGGCCCAAAAGGTCGCAACGTTGTAATTGACAAATCATTTGGCGCACCTCGCATCACTAAAGATGGCGTGTCTGTTGCAAAAGAAATCGAACTTGAAGATAAATTTGAAAATATGGGCGCTCAAATGGTGCGCTCAGTTGCTTCAAAAACCAACGACACAGCAGGTGACGGCACAACAACCGCAACAGTTCTTGCGCAGTCAATTGTAACAGAAGGCGTAAAATTAGTTGCTGCTGGTATGAACCCAATGGATCTTAAGCGCGGCATTGATTTAGCTATCACCGAAGTTGTCGGAAATCTTGGCAAAGCAAAACAAGTAATTTCAACTGTTGAAGAAATCGCACAGGTTGGCACAATTTCTGCTAATGGCGAAAGCGCAATTGGTGAGCAAATCGCCGATGCAATGCAACGTGTTGGCAATGAAGGCGTTATCACTGTTGAAGAAGCAAAGTCACTTGAAACAGAAACAGACGTTGTTGAAGGCATGCAGTTTGATCGTGGTTATCTTTCTCCATATTTCGCAACTGACCCTGAAAAAATGACCGTTTCATTTGATGATCCGCTTATTCTTTTGCATGAATCAAAACTATCTTCATTGCAACCAATGTTGCCAATTCTAGAATCAGTAGTGCAGTCATCTCGTCCTCTTCTCATCATTGCAGAAGACATTGACGGCGAAGCACTTGCAACACTCGTGGTAAACCGCCTTCGTGGTGGGCTAAAAGTTGCAGCTGTTAAAGCTCCCGGTTTTGGAGATCGTCGCAAAGCAATGCTTGAAGATATTGCAATTCTTACTGGTGGAACTCTTATTTCAGAAGAAATGGGCATCAAGCTTGAAAATGTAACTCTTGACATGCTCGGCACTGCCAAGAAAGTTGAAATCAACAAAGAAACCACAACCATTATTGACGGTGCTGGCTCAAAAGAAGACATCACTGGTCGTGTTTCTCAAATCAAAGCACAAGTTGAAGTTACCACATCTGATTATGATCGTGAAAAACTACAAGAACGCCTAGCAAAATTAGCTGGCGGTGTTGCTGTGATTAAAGTTGGCGGCGCAACTGAAGTTGAAGTTAAAGAGCGTAAAGACCGTGTTGAAGATGCATTAAATGCAACTCGCGCTGCGGTTGAAGAAGGCATTGTGCCAGGTGGCGGTGTTGCGCTTCTTCGTGCTTCTGCTGATCTTAAAGCCAAGGGCGAAAATGCCGATCAAAAAGCTGGTGTTGGAATTGTTCGCCGTGCGCTACAAGCTCCAATTCGTCAAATTGCAACAAATTCAGGTGATGAAGCATCTGTCATTGTTGGTAAAATTCTTGACAATAAATCAGCAAGCTTTGGCTATAATGCTCAAACCTCTGAGTTTGGTGATATGATTGAAATGGGTATTGTTGATCCGGTTAAAGTTGTGCGCACCGCACTGCAAGATGCCGCATCAGTTGCCTCACTCTTAATCACAACAGAGGCTATGATTGCTGAAGTTCCACAAAAAGATGCAGCACCTGCAATGCCTGATATGGGCGGCATGGGCGGAATGGGTGGCATGGGCGGTGGCATGGGCTTCTAAAGAAACCCATAACACGCCCAAATCATTAGGTGTTCGGGTTGGTCAAGCCAACCCGAATAGCGGCGGTATGGGCTTCTAAGCCAAACACCTATCCAAACTACTTATCTAAATATGAAGCTCGGGTGGCAACGCCCGAGCTTTTTTATTGACTTTCGCACAAATTTGTGCGACGTGAGGTCATGTAAGGAAAATGGAAATGAAGCGAGAGCAATTTATTCGCCAACTACAAAAGCTGGCAAAACATAAGGGTTTATCGCTGATCATTGACAAGAAGAAAGCCAAGGGAAGTCACTATACCCTATTTTGTGGAGCAAAGCGCACTATAATCAAGTCTGGTGAAATTACTCCAATGATGGCAAAGATTATTACTAAACAACTGGGTCTTTAAGACTATTAAAGGAAATTAACATGCAATATCTTGCTAAATTTATGCCTGATGAAAATGCAATTCTGGTTAGTTTTC
>JALSJY010000023.1 GCA_026989045.1 Hyphomicrobiales bacterium
ATATCACGCTGTTGCGGCTGGCATTGATGTGCATATCTGGGTAGATGAAACCCGTCCACGCAATCAGGGTGCGCAATTGACAGCTTGGGAAATGGATAGCCATGGCGTGCCCCATCGCTTAATTGTGGACAATGCAGGTGGTCATTTAATGCAAAACGGCGATGTAGATATTGTAATTGTCGGAACAGATAGAACATCAGCGCATGGTGATGTATGTAATAAAATTGGCACTTATCTAAAAGCATTATCTGCCAAGGATAATAATATACCCTTTTATGTGGCGCTTCCTTCACCAACTATTGATTGGAGTATTAAAGACGGAGTTTTAGAAATTCCAATTGAGGAGCGTCATGGCGATGAAGTGACCAAAGTTTGGGGAAAGCTAGATGATGGCTCTGTTGGCTCAGTTCAAATTAGCCCAGATAGAACATTAGGTGGAAACCCTGCCTTTGATGTAACTCCTTCACGATTAGTTACAGGTCTAATAACCGAACGCGGCATTTGTGAAGCCTCGCAGAAAGGTTTGGCTGACTTATTCCCAGAGCGAGTGCTAGATTAGTTATTTGCATCTAACATCAATTGTGCAGTTTTATCGCTTGTAACAATATGTGTAACATAACCACCTGCTATTGCAGCAAGCATTGGGGTCACTTTTTCAACCCCTTGTGAAACTAATAGGCCAATATCTAAGCCCTGCAACCTATCTAATGTTACGCCTATTATCCTCTTATCAAGATTGCCAATAATTGGCTTACCCTGTTCATCAATAAAGCGCCCACATAATACTCCCTTTGCACCTTGTTTTATATACCATTCTAAGTCATCAATGCTCGCTAATCCGCAGCTTACAATATGGCTATCTGGCTCACAAGAGCCTGCAGCAAATATAGCTTTGTTGCAGTGACTTAAGGCCTCAAGCTGCGCATGAATAATTGGCTCATTTCTAAGATGTGCAGCTAAGTCAGGATTGCTAAGTACCGCTGGGGCATGTAAGTTAATGCATTTTGCGCCAAGATTTTGTGCCATATGAGCCGAGCAAATTTCAGCAGTAAAGCCATAAGGAGTTGCCATAGAGCCCACAAGTTGAGACACTGTGACACCTTCAATATCAATTTTTTCTAAGGCTTCTGCAACCTCATATATAGTGCGCCCCCAAGCAACACCTAACCGATCTCCACGCTTAAGAAGACTAGGTAACCACTTAGCAGCGCCACGCGCCACACGCATTAAAGCCTCTTCATCGGAGCCAATGCCATGAGGTAAAACAAATGCAGCCTGTAAATTAAATTTTTGCCGAAGCTCTTGAGCAAGCTTGTGGTTATTGAATATTTCGGGGGAAAGACTAATACGAATATATCCTCGCTCTTTAGCCTCTTGTAGATAATTAACAACTGTTGCACGAGAAACCTGCAATTGTTTTGCAATTTCATTTTGGTTTAACCCGTCATGATGATACAACCAAGCAGCCTCGATAATTATGCTTTCTCCGCTAAATCTACCTGCCGTTCGCCTTTTTGTTCTTATTGCCATAAGCTTTCCTTTTGTATATTTGATACTATATGCTGACAATTGTCAAAAAATATGTTTAAACAGCAAAATAAATGATGATTGAAAGGTGATATAGCCATGGTTCACAATAATTGGAATGATAGTGAGGCAATGAAATTTGCAAATGCGGCAGGAGATGATCATGCTGATCGGGAGTTGGCGCTTAGAGTATACTCCTCAAGAATCATTGGTCAGGATTCTAATTTAGTTTTGCATGGTGGAGGCAATACCTCTTGTAAGTTGAAACGTAAAGATATTTTTGGCAATGAAATAGATATATTGCATGTGAAGGGTAGCGGTTGGGATCTTGGAGTGATTGAGGCGCAGGGGCTGCCAGGTGTGCGGCTAAATCCATTGTTAGAATTGCGTCAGCTAAATGCACTAAGTGATGAGGATATGGTGAATCTACAACGTGCAAATTTACTTGATTCAACATCACCAAATCCTTCAGTTGAAACATTATTGCACGCTTTTTTACCACATAAATATGTTGATCATACTCATGCCTCTGCTATGCTGTCATTAGCTAATTTGCCAGATGTTGAGGCGGTGGTAAAGGAAATATTTGCAGATAGCTTGGTATGTGTTCCCTTCATTATGCCAGGATTTGAGCTAGCAAAAGCCGCAGCAGAAATTTATGATGCCAATCCTGATGTTGAAGGTTTGCTACTTATCAATCATGGTCATTTTGCTTTTGGCAATAGTGCAAAACAATCATATGATCGGCTTATAAAACATACAAATATGGTTGAAAGCTGGTTAGAAAAAACAACTGGCTCAGTTCCAAAACTAGCAAAAGGCAGATCAAAAGAAATGTCTGCTAAAGCTAAAGAAGTCTTGCCAATTTTACGTGGAATCATTGCTGATGCAAATGCTAAATTTATAGGCAACCGTGATATTTCTATGCCTGTTATGGATTTGCGAAATGGAGAGAATGTGCAAGAGTTTTTTGCGCAAAATGATTTATCATCACTTTCTAAACGTGGTGTTGCTACACCTGATCATGTTATTCGCACTAAAAATTATCCTTTGTATTTAACAACAGATATTATTGCCAAAGGGCGTACGGCTATAAGCAAGGCTGTCGAAAATTTTATAGCTGATTATTCAGCATATTTTAAAAAAAATAACACCCGTGTTGGCGGCACAAAAACCATGTTGTTGCCTACACCTAATCTTGCTTGGATTGAAGGAGTTGGGGTTGTTGGCATTTCCTCCAATGCTAAGGCGGCAGGAATAGCCTCAGATTTGGCAGCACAAAATATTACAGTAATGACAAATGGGGAGGCGTCTGGTGGTTTTTATCCTGTTGATGAGCAAAAAATATTTGATATGGAATATTGGTCACTAGAGCAAGCCAAGCTTGGTAAAGGAAAGCCACCACAGATGCAGGGTAGCATTGTAATGATTACAGGAGGAGGGGGTGCAATAGGTCTTGCAACAGCCAAGGCATTTGCAGCACTTGGGGCTAATATTTTCCTTATAGATCTTGATGATAAATTACTTGAAGCAGCTATTTTAGACCTTGGTGCAGGACATGGTGGTATTGCACTGGATATTACTTCCAAAGGTGCTGCTAATAAAGCAATGGCTGCATGTGTTGAGCAATTTGGTGGCTTGGATATCTTAATATCTAATGCTGGTGCAGCTTGGACTGGTGCAATAGCAACACTTGATGATGATGTTTTGCGTAAAAGTTTTGAGTTAAATTTCTTTGCCCATCAAAGCTTTGCGCAAGCTGCAACAAGACTATTTCAAGACCAAGGTCGTGGCGGACAAATCTTATTCAATATTTCAAAACAAGCAATAAATCCTGGCAAGGGGTTTGGAGCTTACGGTATTCCAAAAGCAGCTACATTTTTCCTTCTTCGCCAATTAGCACTTGAATTAGGATCAGATAATATAAGAGTGAATGGCGTAAATGCTGATCGCATTCGCTCAGGGCTGTTAGATGAAGCATTTGTTAGTGAGCGTGCAAAGGCTCGTGGTGTTAATGAGGAAACTTATATGAGCGGAAATTTATTGGGTCGTGAGGTTGAAGCAAAGCATGTTGGCAATGCTTTTGTTGCATTAGCTTTAAGCGAGCGCACAACTGCGCATGTTATGACGGTTGATGGTGGAAATATTGAAGCTGTTCTTAGGTGATTATTTAGTCGTGGCTATGCGATGGTGAAAACTAATCTCTTGCACCATGTATAAGAGCACTAATTCTAGTGTTTTCTATATTGCTATTTCCACTCAAATATTGGTTTAAGTATATCCAATAATTCAGAATAATCTTTAAAACTAGCAACGTGCTTTACTTCCTTCATTGGAGCTTTAAGATAACCAGAAGTGAATAAAATAAATGGCACATTAGCGGCTGTAGCTGTCGCGCCATCAATCTCGCTATCACCAATAAATATGGCTTTAGATTGCCCCAAATCAGAAATGCTAGCATTAAGCATTAAAGGGTCGGGTTTACTAGTTGAAAGGCTGTCACCACCAATAACACTATCAAAATATTGTTCTAAATTTAGGTTTTTCACCACCTGCAAAGTTAAATGATGTGCTTTATTAGTGCAAATTCCCATTTTAAAGCCGCTTGCCTTTAAAGTGCTAAGCACCTCAATTACGCCTTGATAAGTCTTAGTTTTTGTTGCTGGATTTAGTGAGTAATGGAGGGTGAATTTTTTTACCAAATCCTTATGTAGCTCTGGTGTGAAGTCTATCTTTACATGGCGCATCACTCTTTCGACTAATTTAGCAATGCCATTGCCAATAAAGCTTTTAACAATATTTAACTCAATTTCTTGATAGCCAATTTCACGTAGCATAATATTCACTGCATCATGAATATCAGGAGCAGAATCAACTAAAGTTCCGTCTAGGTCGAAAATTATAGCGCTCATTTATTTTTCCATATTTTTATATTATTGTTTTAAAGAATCTTATCAAGTCTTCTTACACTATCAATTTCAACAAAGCTCGTAACTATTGCATTTGATTCATCAAAATTTGCATCTCTAGTATAAATTCCAGGGGAAACTACACAAGCAATGCCAGCCCCGATACAGGATAATAACCCATTTCTGCTATCTTCAAGTGCAACGCAATCTTGCGGCTGTAATTTAAGTCGCTTAAGTGCAAGTTTGAACACATCAGGGGCTGGTTTTTTATTTTCAACTTCATCGCCTGCTGCAATGACCTCAAAAACCTCTTCAGCGGGCATATTAAAGCAAGCCTCACTAAGTCGCTCCACATTTTCCTTACTGGTAGTTGTGGCGATGGCTGTTCTTATTCCTTGCTTTTTTGCATCATTTATAAGGTTTGCAATTCCGGGGCGTAATTCTATTTTTCCTTGAGAAATAATTTCTCCATAAATACTTGTCTTGCGCTTGTGGATTTTCGCAATAAGCTCAATATCAGCCTCTTTATTTAGATAATTTTCTAAATAGACTTTCATTCTTTCTTTGCCACCAGTAGTATTAAGTAGCTGTTTATAAAGCTGTTTTGACCATGAATATGGCAGGTTAAATTCAATGAATGCCTGATTAAATGCTTCTCTATGCACTTCCTCTGTTTCAGCCAATGTGCCATCAACATCAAAAATTATTGCTTTTAATTTATTTATTGCTCTCATGCTCTAGCCTTCTCGCTAGCGTTTCTAATATTGCGAATATTTTCACCATACGGGGCAGGGTTTTCAACCGAGCCTCCTTTGAAAACAGCAGAGCCAGCAACAAGAATATTTGCCCCAGCTGCCGCCATAAGCTGTCCAGTTTGAGGCGTTATTCCGCCATCAATCTCAATATGAATATTTCTATCGCCAATCATTTTGCGAATGGTTTTTGTCTTATCAATCTGAGAGTGAATAAATTTTTGCCCGCCAAAACCAGGGTTCACACTCATGATGCAAACAAGGTCAATAATATCTAAAATATTTTCAATCGCACTAGCTGGAGTGGAAGGGTTAAGCGCTACTCCTGCCTTACAGCCTAAAGTGCGTATATATTGTAATGATCTATGCAGGTGGGGGCCTGCTTCTGCATGAATTGTCAAAATATCAGCACCAGCATCAGCAAATGCCTTAAGAAACTGATCTGTAGGTGAAATCATTAAATGCACGTCCATCACGGTTTTAATATGAGGGCGAATTGCT
>JALSJY010000024.1 GCA_026989045.1 Hyphomicrobiales bacterium
TGGCGCGACTGTCCTTCAAGCAATGATATTGAAATGCTTAGTAAGCAATTTGAGACAATTAGCGTAGATGAAGCAATCAGCATTTTTAAAATGTGGCGTAGCCAAGAATCTAAAACTCGTGTTAACGGACTTGTTAGTGGCGCTGCATAAAATATAGGGTTAAAATAAATTCTTATACTAACTTTACTAGTTACACCCCAAGATATAAGCATGTCTTTATATGATTGGAGTTTTTGGTGCCACAACTTAGTGAATTAGTAATTGAATTAAAGGCAGCAGGGGAAATAACACGCCTGAGGCTTTTGGCGTTGTTATCTTTGGGTGAGTTATCTGTTAAAGATTTTACGCAAATTTTGAAGCAGAGCCAGCCACGCATTTCTCGACATTTAAGACTATTGACAGATAGTGGATTGGTGGTGCGCCATGCTCAAGGAGCATGGGCATATTTTTCGATTAGCTCAAATAGTGAAAAATCACGCTTAGTTTATTCTTTGCTTGATGGATTAGATTTATGGGATGCTCAACTAAAGGCAGATAGAGAGCAGCTTAAAATATTGCGCCAAGAGCAACGAGAGAAGGCAAGTAAATATTTTTCAAAAATTGCGCATGAGTGGGATTTACTTCGAACAATGTATATATCCGAAAAGCTAATTGAAGGTGAAATAGTTGCTTTTGTTGGCACGGATAAACGCAAAACAATGCTGGATCTTGGCACAGGCACAGGACGAATGATTGAATTGCTTAGTGGTAATTTTGAGCGGGCAATCGCAATTGATAGTTCAAAAGAAATGATAAATATTGCGCGTGCAAAGTTAGCAGAGGCTGGGATTGTAAATGCGCAAATTAGAATTGGTGATATTTTAAAGCTTGCTGAATATGAAAATGTTGCAGATTTTGCAATCATGCATCAAGTGCTGCATTATTTTGATGATCCTGCGCATGTATTGTTGGTCGCAAAGCAGACATTAAAATCTGGTGGTGAGATGTTAATTGTAGATTTTGCGCCGCATGAACATGAATTTTTAGCTCTGGAACATCAGCACCGTCGGTTAGGTATTTCACTAGAGCAGATGAAAAACTGGGCTTCAAAAGCAGGCCTTAAGATAATAAAATTTAAAGAAATTCAAAATGAAAAAGATACAAGCGATTTATCTGTTTGTCTTTGGTTGTTGAAAGATTTTAGTTAAAAACTTACTTGATAATGAATGGGAATGAAATGAAACAAGTTATGAATAGAGCAAATAAAATAACGCGAAAGAATAATTTAGATTTAAAAATTAGTTTTGAGTTTTTTCCTCCTAAATCTGATGTAACAGAGAAACGTTTTTGGGATAGTTTACATCGCTTATCTCCCCTTAAGCCAAGCTTTGTTTCTGTGACTTATGGTGCGGGTGGTTCAACACGTGAGCGCACTTTAAAAATGGTTTCTAAAATTACAGCTGATACTGGAATTCCAGCTGCAGCACACTTAACTTGCGTTGGAGCAAGTAAAGATGAGGTAAATCAGGTGGTGCGCTCTTATGCATTAGCTGGAGTTAAACGAATTGTTGCCTTGCGCGGTGATAGTGCAGATGGAATAGAGGCAGAATTTATTCCTCATACAGATGGCTATAATAATGCTGCTGAACTTGTTAAAGGTATTTGCAAGTTAGGTAACTTTGATATTTCGGTTGCCGCCTATCCAGAAAAACATCCGCAAAGCGCTGACTGGGTAGCTGATATAGACAATTTAAAGAGAAAAATTGATGCGGGGGCAAATCGTGCTATTACGCAAATGTTTTTCGATAATGATGATTATTGGCGCTTTTTGGAGCGGGTCGATAAGGCTGGAATCTCTGTGCCGATTGTTCCTGGAATTCAGCCCATTCATAACTTCACTCAAATTTCTAATTTTGCAGCGCGTTGCGGCACATCTATTCCTAACTGGTTGGCAGCAAGGTTTGAGGGGTTAGAGAATGATTCTGAAACCCATGCACTTGTTGCTGCGGCTGTTGCTGCGGAGCAGGTTACTGAGTTGGTAGAAAATGGAGTGAGGGAATTGCATTTTTATACAATGAATCGTTCAAATTTAGTTCTAGCTTTAGCTAGGCTCTTGGGTCGGCGTTAAATATAATTTAGTCTATTATAACATTTTATGCGTTTACCTTGTCTATTCACTGTGTTTATTCACTGTGAAATATCATAAGCATTGATAAAAACTGGCGTTCTTCATACATCTTGGGTTCATATTGCTATCATTATGATGTTTTTAATAATGAAGCATATTGGTATCTTAAAGGAGCTTTTTATGAAACGAAGAATGTCAGGTTGGCTTGCATGGATCAGCCTTGCTCTTATTATTGGCGTGCCTAGTTCAGAAGTTTTTCTTTCAAAAGTAAAGCAAGATGGAGGCGTTCAAAAAGATAGTTTAAATGAAGTTTCGACCTCTAGAAATTCAGATAACTTACATGTCTTAAACTTTGATAATGAAAATTCAGATGAGCAAGTCATAAGTGAAACGAGCTCACTCACTACTAAAAAGAAAAAGTCGCCAGTAAAACAAGTTTCTGAATCACAAAAGCAACCTTATTCTGTAATTCCCATTGAGTTTAGAATATTGGGCGACCAGACAGTCATTGTCAGTGATGCTAATATAAAAAGTAGTTTAAATAAATCAAATCCACAAGGTGACATTTCTAATTCTTCACCAAGAATTGTTGGTGATGAGGGTATGGCAATTGGATCTGCAAATATTGCACTAGATAAGAAGATAAAAGAAGAAAGTTCTTACGCTGACATGATCATTTCCAATTCACAAACAATTAAAGTTGAGAATGGAATAGATGAAACATTTTTATTAGCTCAGTCAAAGGAAAATGCAATTGATGAGGCGAGTGCTATTGAAGAAGAAAATGTTATTGAGATAGTCAAAAATGAAAGTGGCGCACAAAAAAATAATATGAATGTTTTAAATTCACTTGACCAAATAGCAGACTTACAGAATTTGCAAAAGAAAACTGCTGTTAATGGCAGTGTGAATGTTATAAATGTGTCACAAAAGCAAACATTTCGGCATGTTGATTTTTATGATTTAGTTGAAGCTGATAGGAATTCAATTGCTAGTGTTTCTACTAATAATTTTAATAGGCAACGACTTGATAGGGTAAAAAATAATAATAACCAAAGCACAGTTGAAATAATAAAGCCTGTCACTCAGGTGGAATTTTATGAATTGCATCAAACGGAACAAAGACCACAAAAATTTGTTGTTAATGGTTCTTTTTTGACGCAATTACCTGTTAATCGAGGCTCACTTATTCGCCTTGATATGGTTAATTGATTTAAATATCTATTTGTTTGTTATTATTAAAGAGTTTGCTTTGAGCATTGAGAATATGCTTTATATTCAGAAAGTGAACTAAGTAATATAATTTAATAATAATAGATTATGGGTAACTTGCATAATGTCTGTTTGGCAAAAAATTGGTAATTTCTTTACCTTATTTAACGATAAGTCCACGCAGAGTAACACTAATAATAAAAAATCATTTAGCCAGATATTTGATGTTAATAATTTTTTGTTTGGTGGAAAAGACGCAGCATTTACTTTAGCGCTTGTAGCTTTATCTGCAAAAATGGCAGGAGCTGATGGAGTTGTAACAAATTCTGAAATTGCAGCATTTAAAGCCAGCGTAGAAATTCCTAAGGGCTCTGAAAAGCAGGTGGAGCGTTTATTTGAGCTGGCGCAAAGTGACGTTGCAGGGTTTGAATCTTATGCTAAAAAAATAAAAAAATTATTCTTAGACCAGCCTCAAACTCTGGAATATGTGCTTGAAAGTCTTTTTTATATTGCGGCAGCTGATGGTGTAATTCATCAAGATGAATTGGAGTATTTGAAGCGGGTAAGTGAAATATTTGGTTTTGATGATGCAAGATTTGAACAAATAGCGTCTGCTTTTTTAGTTGATAATAATGGAGCAGATCCATATTTGGTGTTAGGCCTTAGTCCAAGCGCTAGCGATGAGGAAGTAAGGCGGGTTTATCGTTTGTTGGTAGGAGAAAATCACCCCGATAGAATGTTTGCTAAGGGTGTGCCAAAAGAAATGCTTGAGATAGCAAATACTCGCATGGCTGCAATCAACGTAGCTTACAAAGAAATTTCTAAAGCCAGAAAATTGTAGTTTACTTTAACTTTCTTCTTTTTATCTACTTGCAGATTTATTGGTTTGATATTAAGTGGTAATTACCAGTTGATCGGATAGTTGCTCTGTTACTGAAAGTGATGGGGAGGAAAGTCCGGGCTCCAAAAAAACACGGTGCCAGATAACGTCTGGCGGGGGCGACCCTAGGGAAAGTGCAACAGAAAGCAAACCGCCTTGATTTTCAAGGTAAGGGTGAAAGGGTGTGGTAAGAGCGCACCGCAGGCTTGGTAACAAGGCTGGCATGGTAAACCCCACCGGGAGCAAGACCAAATAGGAATGACGTTTTGAGGCAACTCAAAGGCTATAGTTTTTTGGTTAGTCATTCGGGTTGGTCGCATGAGGCGTTTGGCAACAGGCGTCCCAGATGAATAGCTATCACGCAAGGAGTAATCTTTGCCCTACAGAACCCGGCTTATAGATCAACTGGTTTTATTTTTAAATAATATATTTGTTTGATAATTTTCAAACATTCTCAATAAAATCTTAAAAGTCCTCTGCGCAAGCTGATTTTTAAGTTAGTTTTTAAAAGAGAAGCCATTATTTATGTTATCTGTTGTCCCTCATATTCCAGTTTTATTGGAGCAAGTGCTTGATGCGCTAGAGCCAATTGCTGGAAAAACTATTATTGATGGCACATTTGGTGCAGGTGGATATTCTTTGGCAATGCTAAAGCGGGGCGTAAATATTATTGCGATTGATAAAGACCCTAATGTTGCGCCATTTGCTGAAAAGGTTGGTGCTGAATATGGCGAGCAGTTCACTTTTATATCTGGGAGTTTTTCTGACCTTGATGAGTTGGTGGAGAGTGAAGTTGATGCAATAGTTTTGGATATTGGGGTAAGCTCTATGCAACTTGATGAGGGAGAGCGTGGCTTTTCCTTTATGCGTGATGGCCCGCTTGATATGCGAATGAGTTCAGTAGGACAAAGCGCGGCTGATATTATCAATAGCTATGGTGAAAGAGAGTTGGCAGATTTGTTGTTTGCCTATGGTGAAGAGAAAAAAGCCCGCCGCATATCAAAGGCTATAATTGAGGCTCGAAAAACTGCACCAATATTAAGAACATTACAATTAGCAGATTTAATTGAAAAAACTATTGGGCGTAAAAAAGGGGCTAATCACCCTGCAACCCGTAGCTTTCAGGCGCTTAGAATTGCGGTAAATGAAGAGTTTGAACAATTAGTATTAGCGCTTTTTGCGGCAGAAGAAAAACTCACTTTGGGTGGTGTGCTAGCGGTTGTAACTTTTCACTCGCTAGAGGATAGGATTGTAAAGAGGTTTTTTGCCTCTGGTAAAGCCAGTTCTTCAGGCTCGCGTCATTTGCCTGCTCAAGCAGAGCGCCAAGCAAGATGGATCGATATAGCTAAGCCAAAAAAAGCAAATAGTGATGAAGTTGAAAAAAACCCGCGCTCTCGTTCTGCAACTTTGCGATTTGCACTTAGAACTGAAATTCCAGCCCGCAAGGTAAGCTTTCAAAATCTTGGTGTGCCGCTTTCAAATAAGC